>CAYQCG010000113.1:0-6587 GCA_964415925.1 uncultured Puniceicoccaceae bacterium
ATTTCTCTCCTTCAGCCGTGGCCAGGACTGCTTCCGGAAAACGCAGGGGATCTTCTGCAATGTCGAACACCTTGATGCCAGCAGCTTCTACATAACTGGGAGGTACCTGGACCGCAATCACGCGTGGATCCTGGGCAAGAAATCCGATCCCGGGGACTGACAGGTTACGGTTACCCAGGCGCATCCGGCCTTGGACAGAACGTAAATCATTCAGGTTACTGATGTTAAAAGGCGTATCCTTGGACTCAAAAAGCGCGTAGATACGTTCGCCGTCACGTACGAACAAGGTATGCGTCCGACTTGTAAAGTCCTGTCTTCCGATGAGGATGGATTCTTCGCCCCTGAATTCAACCGGGATGCGGTTGTCGCGGTATTCGCTGAAAATGACATTCAGGGATTTGGGCTGCGACTGCCGGAATTCCTCCTGTACCGCCGCTGTCGCTTCCGCCTGCTGGCGGGTTGCTTCGGCTTGTTGCTTGACACCCTCCGCGAGAGTCGCGGCCTGTTCCTGCACTGCCTGCTTTTCCTGCTCCAGAGTTTCCAGTTGGAGTTCCATGCGCTGCCGCTCGATCTGCGCCGTCTCCAGCCGTGTCGCCAGAACTGCCCGCTCGCGCTCGATTTCCTCACGTTCCTGCCGTAAGGATTGAACATTCTGCTGGGTCTGGGACAATACCTGGTCGCGTTCCTGGAGCTGCTCCTGAAGCGACCGCTGTCTTTCACGTGCGGCCGCCAGATCCTCGCGCAACATGGCCTGCGATTCCGAAAGTTCCTCTTCGATCTGTATCCGTTCCTGCCTTTGCTGCTCCAGTTCGCTTTGAGTCCGTGAAATCGTCTGATTCAGCTGTTCCTGCATGCTGGCAAGGCGCTGTCTTTCTTCTTCCAACCGGCTTTTTTCGGTAGCCAGCGCATCGGCTTCTTTCTGAGTTTCCTCAAGTGCACGAAGACGCTCTTCCAACTCACGGTTCAGGGCTTCGCGCCGCTCCTGTTCGCCCTGTAACGATAATTCCAGAACTTCCACCAGGTCGGCCTCAATTTGCTGTTGTGCTTCCTCGGCAACGGGATCCCGCTGATTTTCCTCATCCGTCTGGTCAAAACGAGCCAGGGCCAGCAAACTGATAATCAGGAAGTCACTGATAATGAGCAAAAGGCTCCGGTTCATAACAGTAATGTTTGAGCCGGGATCCGTCTAGCGGAGCCCGTCTACCTCCAAAATTAGCCGGCGTCGATAGGGACGGAGATGGAAGATCTTGAGTATCGCAACAAATATAATTCCAAAGAGGGTTGAAGCGTAAGCCGCAATGAGGCTGGCCTGGACTATATCCATGGCCAAGAGAATGAGGGACATGACGGTTCCCCCCAGACCGACATAAAGTCCCAGATCAAAAAGGTTCTCTTCATTGGAAAGGAGCGTCAGCTTGGTTCCGGCGGGGATACTTTGCTTGCGTACATCGGCGATACGGATCAGGCCAAATACGTATACCATTAGCTGCATGAAAAAGAAAATACTCAGCGTGATGACGGTTATTTGATCGAACATGGAGGGTGTTATTTTTCTAGATTGAAGGGATTCGAGGGGCGACGTCAAACCGAACTCAAGACGGAGCTGGGCATTCGTTTCCGTGTCCAGCTCGTCCAGGATCGTCTCAAAATCAGCGCACATACCGGCCATGAATAATACCCCAACATTTGCATTACTGAGTATAATGAGCGGGTGCAAACGCGATATGTTCCGGCAGAAACCGACAATATCCATACAGCGTGCGAAGGCCAGCGAAAGCGTGTAGCCGGCTATCAGGAAGAGGATAATCTTGGTATTTAATGCCAGTTCCGGATTCCGGTAAGTGAACCCTACCAGCCAACCTTCCCGGGCCCAGTCCAGCATTGGGTCCATCCACGCAACCATTGCCGGTGCCCGGTACAATGGCTGGTTTTTCTCCACTAGCAGGTCGAGCGAACCGGCTCCTTCTTCGAGTGCGAACAATAATGCTGAAAAGCCCTTATCGTCCTGCTCGCGAAGAAACCGTGCCAGCATCTCCGGGTCATCAACCATCACTAAAGCAGTGAACAGCACCGGTATATCTTCCGCACGGCTCTGCGCCTGTAACGCCATCTCGGTAAACACGTCAATATTCGGGCAGGAACTGACCCAGAGGGTTAACGAATTCCAGTCCAAGCGCTTTCCAAGGCTCAAAATTCCGAGATAGACGTTTTCCAGTTCGTCCATGGAACGCTGCTGCCCCTCTATCGTTTCCCGCGCAAGATCACTCAGGCTGCGCTGCATCTCCAGGCTGAAATACCCCCCCTGAACCAGTAAAGCCGTCGCCAGGGCCGCCGCATCCAGAGCATGTCCTGCCGGTGATGTTATTGGTGGAAACCGACGATAACCGCCTGCATTGCGGGTTTCGATCAGCTGCTCAACCGTTGCCTTGCTTGAAGCCCCGAGGTATTCCTTCAACTCAATCCGGTTAGGCTCCAAGACGAGGACTTCCATTACGGTACCTGGCCGGTCCAACTCTTCGGTCTCAACAATAAAGTTCAAATACTGCTCGTAGTAAGGGGCCGGGCCACCGGACAAATGGTAGACCGGATGCTCCTGTAATATCGTCTGAGCACGGATACGCTCCGATTCGGTTTCCGGCAATCGGTCAGAAGCGTCCCAAATAACCTGCAGGGGCCCAACCTGTCCGTTGTCCAGATAGATAAAGGCACGGTCGGCCATCGATTCGGTGTTGCGTCCGGCTTCTTCCAGAACAGCAGGGGAGACGGCCCGGAAATGCACAGGCACACTCACACCCAACCACGAACACAACGCCGCAGTTGCCAGTAAGAAAAGGGTCTCTATGATCGTGCCGGGCTTCGGCATGGAACTACACATTGTGGACGGGCCAAAGCAAATGCTCAAGGTTCAATATTTTTCTCTTTCACCTAGAATGGAACCCATCCTACTTTCTGTATTGCCCACTTTGAATGGGATTCTAGGATAAGCAGTTACCGATGAGCACAACTCCTGTAATCTTCAACAATACAGTCCTGCGGGACGGGCACCAGTCCCTCGCAGCCACCCGGATGAGCACCGAACAGATGCTCCCCATCCTCGAAGACCTCGATTCCCTCGGCTTCGGGTGTCTTGAAACCTGGGGTGGAGCTACCATCGACGCAGGTCTGCGTTTTCTCCAAGAGTTTCCGTTCGACCGTCTCGATGCCATCCGTAAGCGGACCAAAACCCCGCACATGATGCTCCTGCGCGGACAGAATATTGTCCAGTACAACAACTTCCCGGACGATGTTGTCAGTGCATTTGTAGAGACATCAGCCAAACATGGCATGGATATATTCAGGATATTTGATGCCCTGAATGACCCGCGTAACATGCGCTGCGCCATTGAGGCCGCCAAGGAAGCCGGCAAGGAGGCACATGGGACCTTATGTTACACCAGCAGCCCGGTCCATAATCCCAAAACCTTCATCGACCTCGGGAGCACTCTGGTAGAGATGGGTGTCGATGCCATCGTCATCAAGGATATGGCAGGGCTAATCCCTCCGTATATCGCATACGAAATTGTCAAGGGTCTGAAAAAGAATGTTCGCGTACCAGTCTGGATTCACACCCATGAAACAGCCGGCCTCGGTGGCGCCACTTACGCCGCAGCGATTGATGCAGGTGTCGATGCGGTTGATGTCTCCATCGTCCCATTCGCCAATGGAACCGCCCAGCCTGACACAATCAGGATGCTTGCTCTGCTTGAAAACCATCCTCGCAGACCTGACTTTGACGAAAAGTAACTGGTGAAGCTCTCCCGCATACTCTGTCATTTGCAGAAGGAGTATCAAGAATTGAGCGACTACACCGCACACAAGAATGAAGTCATCGACAGCGAAGCCCTGAAGTATCAGGTTCCCGGCGGTATGCTTTCGAATTTCCGCAAGCAGCTCAGTGAACAGAAAATGGAAGATAAGTTCCAGGAGGTATTTGAAGAAATACCGGTTGTCCGCAAAGCCCTGGGATGGATACCGCTGGTCACACCTACTTCACAGATTGTCGGGGTGCAGGCTCTCTTCAACGTCAAGTTTGGCCGCTGGAAGAACATGAGCCCACAAGCCATCGATATAGCGCTGGGTTATTACGGGAAAACTCCTGCTCCGGTAGATCCGGAGGTCCGGAAGATTGCCGCAGAGAAAAGCGGAAAGGATCCCATCACCTGCCGTCCCGCTGATATTCTTGAACCGCGTATGCCTGACCTGAGAAAGGAAGTGGCCGAAAAAGGAATGAAGGCCACCGATGAAAATTGCGTGATCTATGCCATGTTCCCGCAACAGCTTGTAGAATACTACAAGGGTCCCAAGCCAGCGGCAGAAAAACCCAAGCCAGCAGCATCGCCGGCACCTGAAGCCGATAAAGCCCCTCCACCCAAAACAGCCACCACACGGGCTCCGTTCTCAACCCCGAAAATTGACGAATCGTATACGCCAACAAGCGCCAGTGTCCGCCGCATGGCCCTGACCATCAACGGCCAGCGACACGAAGTCACCGTCGAGGAACTTTAGGTTATTTCCGGGTAGCAATTTTGTAAGCTTTGAGTATTTTTTCAGCATGGGAAATACGTCTCGTCGCAGCTTTATTAAAAAACTCTCGGCTGCAACCGTTACTGCAGGCGTGGTCGGCAGTGAACTGGATGCGCAAGCCAAACGCCAGGTCTACAAGGGTTTCGAAGACGGCTCTCTCGCACCCGGCGGGGGACCTGTAAAAGGGAAAGCCCGAAGTATACTGTTCCTTGTCAGTGATGGCATGAATATCGGCACACTCAAACTGGCCGACCTGTATAGCCGATATCTTGGCAAGGGGCCAAGCCCATGGCTGAAACTTTACAACCGCAAAGACTTGCAGATCGTTCGCTCGATTCAGGAAACCCGCTCGGCCAGTTCCATTGTGACAGACTCAGCCGCTGCCGCAAGTGCCTGGGGCAGCGGGCAACGCATACATAACGGAGCCCTGAATGTGACTCCAGAGGGTAAACCCCTGCGGCCAATCCTGCAAAGTGCTCGCGACGCCGGCATACATACCTCTCTGGTATCAACAGCCCGAATTACGCATGCCACCCCCGCTGGATTCGCCGCCCAGAATGCTGAGCG
Organism: uncultured Puniceicoccaceae bacterium; assembly: GCA_964415925.1. Classification (GTDB taxonomy): domain Bacteria; phylum Verrucomicrobiota; class Verrucomicrobiia; order Opitutales; family Oceanipulchritudinaceae; genus CAYQCG01. Next base: position 5,131 of record CAYQCG010000113.1, read on the forward strand.
GAACAATGAAGATGAAATCGCTTCGCAATACAGGAATGAATCGATTGAAATCCTCCTTGGTGGCGGCAAGCGTCATTTCGAAGACGAGACACGGGCCGACCAGGCAGACTTAACAAAATCGTATCAAAAATCTGGTTACAATACAGTTAGCACCCTTGCGCACCTGGAGAGAATCAAAATGGCGAAGAGCGTCCCGAAGGTGCTGGGCACTTTCTCAAACAGCCACATCCCATACGTCATTGACCGGAGTCCCAATGATGCCGACCTGTCCCAACTAATGCAGCAGACACTGGGCTTTCTTGAAGAAAAGCGTTTTATTTTACAGGTCGAAGCCGCCCGCGTAGACCATGCCGGACACGCCAATGACCCGGGCACTATTGCCCGTGAACAAATGGAATTTGACCAGTTGATTCCCCTTGCGATCAACTGTTATGAGCAAAACCCGGACACCCTGGTCATTATCACAACCGACCACGGAACCGGGGGATGTCAGGTAAATGGAGCGGGCCCACGCTACAATGACTCCACCGAGCTCATCCAGAACATAAACAAGCAGAAGGCTTCTTTTGAAGTTATCGGCCAAAAGCTTGCTCCTCTCAGAACCCGTAATGCGGTAATTGATGTCCTGCATGACGATTTGGGTTATACCTTCACCGCGGACCAAATCGATTATTTCATGAGTGTCCTGGGAGCCGTCCAGAACGGGGAGGAACCGAACCCGTATGCCCTTGCGAATGCACTCGCCGATCCCATCGCAGAGCAAACCGCAGTCGGCTGGACGTCCCATAACCACACAGGGGATCCTGTTGAACTAGCAGCTTTCGGCCCGGGCAGCGACATGATCCCCGCCTACATCCAAAACTATGAGCTTCACCAAATCATGCTCGATGCCCTGGGGATAAAGTCCTGAAGCTTACCGCCTGCTTCTAGCGGGCTTCTCCTTGCCGAAAATTGACTTCACTGCGGTTGCCTTCAGATAGACCAGGTATTTTTCCTCGAAATAAGGGCGGTCCGGAAACGTGCGGGTAAGCTCATAGACACGGAACGGCTTCATCTTTACACCCTTGAGTTCTTCCTCATAAAGACTTCCTTTGAAATAAAGGACCCCGTTCGGATGGCTGGCCGGTCCACCGGTCCTCAGATTGTCGGCGATCCATCCAAGAAAGACCGGCAGCCTGGTCACCGCACGCCCCAGGACAAAGTCCCACTTCGACTCGAGCGTTTCCGCCCTCTTGTTGACTGCCACGACATTCTGCAACTTCAACGTCTCGATCATTGAATTGACGGCGGTTACTTTCTTGGCAATGGAATCCACGAGATGGAATTGGGCCTCCGGATAGACGATTGCCAACGGCAGAGCCGGCAGACCGCCACCACTACCCACATCCAGTAAGCGGGTCCCTGCCTTGAAACTGAAATAGAGCAAGTGTTCGAGGGAATGCAGGATCTGATGCTCA
>CAYQCG010000114.1:0-6581 GCA_964415925.1 uncultured Puniceicoccaceae bacterium
AACTTCGGGTTTATTCTCCGGCGTGATCTGCTTTAGCAGATCTTCGAGGTCATAGGCTTTTGACTGCGGACGTATATGAATTCCTTCATCATCTTCATGGATTTCAATCTCGGCACCGTCATCAAGGTTCATTGATTTGGCCATTTTACTTGGATCCCGAATTGCCAAACTGTTTCCCCATCGTTTGATTTTAGTTTTCATTGTAGATACAATGTAGATATACTCTGTAGGGTCAAGGTTTGGCGTCCATTCGCGGGAAGATCCAAAAAGTTAGCTGGCGGCGGATTTAAGGGCGTCGACTTTGTTGAGTTGTTCCCAGGGGAGGGCAGCTTTGCCGAAGTGGCCGTAGCTGGTGCTGGAGCGATAGATCGGGCGGAGAAGATCGAGCTGGCTTACGATGTCAGCAGGCTTGAAGCTGAAGACCTTGGTGATTGCCTCAACAATCTTGTCTTCATCGATTTTGGCACTGCCGAAACTTTCAACGTGGATCGAAGTGGGATTGGGATAGCCAATTGCATAGGCAACCTGAAGCTCACATTCATCTGCGAGCCCAGCCGCGACGACATTCTTGGCGACCCATCGGCACATGTAAGCGGCGGAACGGTCGACCTTGCTGGGATCTTTACCAGAGAAAGCACCACCGCCATGGCGAGCCCATCCACCGTATGTATCCACGATAATCTTACGGCCTGTTAAACCAGCATCCCCGTGAGGACCGCCGATGACGAATTTACCTGTCGGATTGATCAGGTATTGGGTCTCCTTATCGATTAGTTCACCGGGAAGGACTTTCTCAACTACATTGGCGACGATGTAGTCGCGAATTTCCTGATGCGATACATGCTCGGTATGCTGGGTGGAAATGACCACGTTATCGATGTGGTCTATCTTGCCGTTCGTGTAGTTAACAGCCACCTGACTCTTGACGTCGGGGCGAAGCCAGTTGACCCGCTTTTCCTTGCGGTGGACGGCCAGTTCCCGGAGCAGACGGTGAGCAAACATGATCGGAGCGGGCATCAACTCTTCGGTTTCGTTGGTCGCGAAACCAAACATAATACCCTGATCACCCGCGCCCTGTTCTTCGGTTTCCTTACCTTCTGCGGCGGAGGCATCGACACCTTGTGCGATGTCCGGTGACTGCTTGGTCAGGTAATTATTGAGAAAGAAGCTCTCGGCATTAAAGACGGGATCATCATCCGGTGTAATATAACCGATCTCGGTGATCGCATCCCGGACGATGTCGGTGTAATGCAGTTTTGCCTTAGTGGTGATTTCGCCGGCGAGTGTAACGATATTATTTTTCACCAGCGTTTCGCAGGCAACCCGGCTATTGGGATCCTGCTCAAGGCAAGCATCAAGAATACTGTCGGAAATGAAGTCGGACACTTTGTCCGGATGGCCTTCACCGACGGATTCGGAGGAAAACTTGAATGTACGCTCTTGCATAAGCCAGCCACAATTGAAGCTTCATAGAGGCATTGCAAGGGAAAATATCAACATATCTGGATTTAATGATATGTTATTCGATTCCTGCTTCAGGACGAAGCCGAATTCAGTTGTTCAAGGACGAGTTTCAATGCTTGTGTGCCGTTCTTGCCGAGACCCTGTGCTTGAGCTGCCACGTAGAACTGGTGAACGAGAGCCAAGCCGGGGAGTGCCAGTTTCATTCTCCGGCACTCTTCAAGGGCAATGCCCATATCCTTGACGAAATGATCGATATAAAAACCGGGCTCATAATCTCCCTGTAACATTCGTGGTCCCATATTATTAATGGTCCAGCTGGCGGCTGCACCCGAACCAATGGCCTGAATGACCAATTCGGGGTCAAGTCCCGCGTTCTCGGCATAGATAAGACACTCCACAGCACTGATCATCGTACCGGCGACATGGATCTGGTTGCTCATCTTGGTATGCTGGCCGCTTCCCGGGGGTCCCATATAATTGATGTGTTCTACCAAGACCCGTAAGGCGGGAAGGACAGTTTCAAAAGCCTTTCTGGAGCCACCGGCCATGATGGACAGTTTCGCATCCCGGGCACCGATATCTCCACCGGAAACGGGTGCGTCCAGAGCCTCGATATCTTTTTCCGCTGCCTGTCGGGCGATATCGACGGCCAGTTGCGGGCTGCCGGTAGTCATATCCACGAGGATACTACCCGGCTTCATGGTATGTAGAATTCCGTTATGGCCGAAATAGATGTCCTCAACATCGGATGGCATGGAAACTATGCTGAAGAGCCAGTCTACCCTGGCTGCGACCATAGCAGGACTGTCAGCCCATTCTGCGCCGATTTCGATCAGGCCTTCGGCCTTCTTTTGAGTCCTGTTATAGATGACAGCCCTGTAACCATCCTCAATTAGGTGCCTGCACATGTGCTGTCCCATGACACCGGTCCCAATCAATCCAATGGCAGGTTTATGATCCATCTTTTGTTAAGCTCTTGTAATGGATTTCAGTATTGCATGCAGGCAAGAGCTAAAGTTGTATGCAAACGTCTTCATCAGATTCAGCAGATATCATTTAGCCTGTCACGGCAAATAGACTCACGATGCTCAAGAGGTGTAACGTAACGCAAGGGGATTCGATTTCCACAGTTTCAGGTCATCATGATAAATACGTATCAGGCGTATTATCACTATGAATACTCATAGATTCAAAAGCCTTCTTTGTTAGGGGAGGTGCGTCCAGATCTTGAATGATGTCAGGCTCCACACAAAGCAATTTGGCCATGGCCGGTGAGAAGGATGATGAAGCTTCCTACCTGATTGCAAACCGTCTGTTCTGGACCTTTCTTTACCTGCTGGGCATATTCCGTTTGGCCTACATAGTAGTTTGCCCCATAGAGGTTACCGATGAAGAGGCCTACCTCTGGGACTACGGGAGACGCCTCTTCGGGGCATCCGGCCTGGAGCTGGCACCGTTAGGATGGCTGACGGCACTTCTGGGATGGCTGGGCCAGAACAGTGTCTACCTGCTCCGTGGCGGTGCGTTACTGACCGGTTCGCTGACACTGGTATATATCTTCAGGCTGACACGTAGAATCTACAATCCGTGGGTTGGTTTCTGGACAATTACTGCTTTGGTCGCAACTCCGGGCAATGCGGCGCAAAACCTGTTCCTCTCTGTTGAGGGGGTCCTGCTTCTTTGCTGGGTGGGCACACTCTACGGCATCTGGAGGGTTATCAGCCTTGGTCCGGACTACCGCAAATGGATATGGATCACGGCACTGTTTTTCCTGATCGGAACCAGCGTTCATTTCAGTATGCTGGTTTTTGCCGCCCTGGGGATCGTGTTTATCATTATGGATCGGGAATGCCGGGCCTGGCTGGGCAAGCTCTCATTCTGGCTTACGGTATTGGCACTCTGCGTCGCAACCTATCTCTTTACACTGGCTTTCACCAAGCATCACGAGTGGTTTCACTGGTTTGCTGATTCCACTTACGGGCTTAATTTTTCAATTCGTCGTTTGCTACAGTACGGGAAAGATCAGACATGGCTGATTTCACCGGTCACCTGGCTGCTCATCATGGTGCTGTCAGTCCTGAGTATCCTGTATGTCCGGAGGTTGGGACGACCGGAACGTTATCTTACATTATTCAGCAGCCCGGGGATATTGTTTATCATGTTTTCCGAACTTTTTGCATCACTCAAACTGGATGCGGCTACTGTCTTTTACGCCGGAGGAATCATCCTTCTGGCCGGCTGGAGCAGCGGCCTGAGTAAAGCCGTACTACCTTTCCACAGTCTCCGGGTTATTTTTCATCCAGGTATAGTGCTGGGAGCCTTCTGGACGATGAGCGCATACCTGATTCCCTTCGGGGCACAGGATACGGTTGCCTCGCTGGGTCCCCCCAGGTTCCTGCGCAGTCTTGAAGGCTGGGGACCGCTTTATGAACGTGCCCAGACGGTTAAACAACGCTGGGTCAATCCGGATCAGACTTTCTATGTGTCGTTGGGTCCGCATGAATTGACCAGCCGTCTATCCTTCAATTTACGGGAGGAGCCATTGGTTTACCGCTGGGCCACTCAAAGCAGTAAACCAATTGAAGCCTTCTGGCGGATCCCCGGAGAAAGGACAGGAGAAGATGCCGTCATCATACTGCCGGGTGAAAATGCGCGGTTACCGAAAGACCTGAGAGACAGTTTCAGGGAGATGGTCTATCACTCTGACCTCGAATTGTTATCGATTGGCTTTGAACCCCGGCCCTACACCATTTATCTCGGGATTGAATATCGACCCTAAAGGCGGGAAGTGTTTGCAATACAGTCATCTACAGTTATATGTCCGAATCCATACTACAAACTCTATGAAATCATATCATACTTCGATTCTCTCACTTATTGCTAAAAGCTTCTTGATTGTCGCCTTAATCACTGATGTTTCGGCGGACAAGGTTGAAACAATAGACGGGTCTGTCTTGCTGGGTAAAATAAGAAGCGTCAGTAATAATAAACTGACTCTTGCAACCGACTTTGCCGGCAGGCTGGAAATCTCCATGTCCAACGTGAAGAATTTCACTACCGAAGAAGAAGTGATTGTCCGCTTGAACAATGGCGACACTTTGAAAGCGCGGATAGAACAGGCAGAGGAAGACACGTTACAGGTTAAAAGCACCTCCACGGAATTCGAGATGCGACCTGAAGAGGTGCAAACCGTCTGGATGGTCGGAGAGCGTGATCCAGCGGTAATCGCGGCTGAAGAAGCGGCCCAATCCATGCAACGCAAATGGACCTACGAGGTGGGCGCAGACACAAGAGGTAACCGTGGGAACAGTAAGCGTAATTCTATGGCGGGAGTCGTCGAAGCCAAACTAGCCGGCCCACATGATGAGTTGATCCTTTATGGTTCTTATGAATACGTCAAGAACCGGGGCAGGGTTTCCGCTAATGAGACAATTTTCGGCATCGAGTTCACCAATTACTTCAGCGGCAAACTAGGTTGGTTCATCCGTAGCGAACTGGAACAGGATGAATTTGAGAATATCGCCTTAAGGTCGACATCATCCGGAGGTCTGAGCTACCGCTTCATCAAGAATCCTACGATGGAATGGACCGCCAGGGGTGGTATGGGTTATCGCTTTGAAAGCTTTGATGAAGTCGATCCCGGCGAGGAATCCTCCGTTGATGGCATCAGTATCAATACCGGAACAAAGTTCAGCTGGCAGTTTGCGGAATGGGGAAAGATGAAAACAGAGGTAACTGCCCTCGCCCCCGCCAATAATTTCAATGATGTGACCATTTCTCAGGATACGGCACTGGAATTTCCTCTTGCCATTTCAGATAGCTGGAAACTGCAGATCGGGATCAAAAATGACTACGACAATGAACCCGATAATGACTTGAAGAAACTGGATACAACCTACTACTCGCGACTTTTAATGTCATTCGAATAACTATTAACCGTCACTGCCATGAATATATCTCCTGAATTGCAAGATACACTGTTAGAATACGCAATGGCCTTTCTTTCTGCCATTGTTGTTTTGATCGTTGGACGCTGGCTGGCTGGAAAGATAGCACGCATGACGCGTGCCGCGTTACTGAAAAGAAGAGTTGATGAAGTGCTTGTTTCTTTTGCCTATAATGTAACCAACGCCGCCTTATAGGTGCTTGTTCTGGTTATTGCTTTAACTCAGCTTGGCATCTCCACATCAACCCTGGTTGCTGTGCTGGGTGCTGCCACCCTGGCTGTAGGTTTTGCCTTGCAGGGGTCTTTAGGGCATCTGGCTTCTGGTGTCCTGATTATTTTTGTCCGGCCATTTGCGGTTGGAAATTTTGTCAACGTAGGCGGTGAAGGGGGTTTTGTGGAAGAAATTCAACTGCTGACAACAAAACTGAGGACACCTGACAACAAAACGATCTACGTGCCGAATTCACAAATCATGAGTAATTCGATTACCAACTTTGTCGACCGTGGAACCCGCCGGCTCGATATGGTGGTGGGTGTCAGTTACGATGACGACCTGAAGAAAGTGACCGAGGTTCTGACAGAATTGATAGAAGCCGATGAACGCTGCCTGAAAGATCCAGCGCCGACGATCAAAGTCGACAATATGGGGGACAGCAGTATTGATTTCATCGTCCGCCCATGGGTAAATGTAGCCGACTACTGGGATGTAAAGTGGGATTTGACCCAGAAGATCAAGGAACGCTTCGATGCGGAAGACATCACAATCCCCTTCCCGCAGCGGGATGTGCACCTGTTCCAGGAATCCGGCAACAACTAATCCTGCTTAGTCTGCGGTCTTCAGGTTTGAGCGTCTGGCTCTGATCACACACCAGACGAAAGAAACACCTGGTGCCCAGACGAGGAACCAGAACGCGCCGTCATAGAAGCCCCGAAAAGCCAGAAACCGGAGAGACTGATCCACTCCGAGGAGTGGCCCTATGGTGACGAACGCGATGCAACCGAGCACGCCACCTGTGCTAACCATCAGTACTACAATCAGTAGCCAGTAACCAAACCAGCTCAGGATCTTTGCAGGTTTCATTGTATTATTGCTGAATCCCGGCCAGCAGAGCCTCGAATTCATGCCCGTATACCCGGAAAACGTGCGCAAATATTTCGGAAAGACTACGAT
>CAYQCG010000115.1:0-6521 GCA_964415925.1 uncultured Puniceicoccaceae bacterium
ACCATTTAGTACATACAGTTGCCCAATACGTTCATTTAGCTTTCTGTCGGTATTGAACAAATCAGTTCCAGATGAAACTTTACCGGAGTAAACACGGAAAAAGGAGAGTTCTCCGACATGCGCCTCACTCACTGTTTTATAGACGTAGGCGCATGTTTCAGAATCCTTCAGGCGAACCTCGACATCATTGTTCAGGGTGTCCTTGGCCATGACCTTACGACGGTCGACGGGTGAAGATCCGTATTTGGCAATGAAATCCATGAGACGTGCGACACCAATATTGTGTGTAGCACTGGTACAAAATACTGGGACAAAAGTACGGTTCTGGATAGCCGAATGAAGACCGGCACGCATTTCATCCTCACTCAAACCATCGTTCTCAAAAAACTTCTCCATTAGGCTTTCGTCACTCTCAGCTACATATTCGATCAATTGACGGTGCAGTTCCTTGACGCGTCCGGCCCACTCTCCTTCTGCCGGGGCTTCGGTGTATTTTCCGCTACCGTCTGTCTGATAAGTGCAAACCTCGCTCCGCATGACATCCAGCACCTGGTTGAAATCAGGACCGCGGTTGACTGGAATATTCATGGGAAAGATATCCCTGCCATAATTTTCACGGAGGTCATTAAGGATCCGGTTGAATCGGGCATGCTCTCGATCGAGGCCATTAATGACCAGAACCTTAGGCAATTCATAGCGATCAGCGAATTCCCACACCTGATCTGTCCCCAGTTCAACACCATGGGCGGCATTGATCACGACCAGCGCGAAGTCACTTACCCTCAAAGCACCAAGACTTTCTGAAATAAAATCAAGATATCCCGGCGTATCGATTATATTAAACTTCTTTCCCAGCCATTCAGTATGTAAGAGCGAAGCGTGAATAGAAATCTGTCGTTTCTTTTCATCTTCGTGGTAATCGGAGACTGTAGTTCCTCCTTCGATACTGCCTATTCTGTTGATGATTCCACTGGAGGTCAGTATGGCTTCAGTCAGCAGGGTCTTGCCACTGGACTGGTGTCCGACAAGAGCAAAATTACGTATATCGGCAGGAGGGTAGGACTTCATAGGGCTCTAAAATGTTAATGTTAGGGGTTGTACAAACAGACAATACCACTTATCCAAAGGTCATTATCCCCGTTCAAGCAGTTTTTCCGGTATGCGAATCAGAAACCTGCCTGTCAACGAATTTGGACCATTTGTGTAAACGAAAATGGCAAAGATTTTAACCAGAAATTCATCTGTTATTCACACAAATGAGAGATAATCGTAAAATACAAGAGTGAATATGTTCAGTTTTACGGATTACCCCACAGAACTCAGCTTATCTCACACGGTTTATGAAAGCACGCAAGACACCAACAACTTTGCTGGATATTGCATTGGAGGGTTTACGCAATAACAGCGAGACCTTGCGTGTTATCGACGAGAATATCGAAACCGCAACCCGGAGGCATGTTGAAGGTGAGTTAAATCAATTTCAAATGAAGGCAGCAATCCGGCATTATGAACGTCACCATAAAGTTGCCACTCGAAAACGCCTTTACTATCTTGAATTGATCGAGATTGCCTTACAAGATGAACCAATCGATATATCTGCCCCTGATCTCATGCAATTGTTAGACCGTGGGGAACAACTCATCAATAAAGAGGAACGTATCATTCAGGAAAGAGAAGAGGATCCGGATTGGTTAAAAATAACAGAAGAAAATACAGTTACACGAGATTCGGTGAATATGGAGGAAGTGTTAAGGAAAGAGCACAACAACGCTCCTTCAGCACCTCCTTCCTGACACTTTTACTCATTTTTTCCCTATCAGGTCTGCTGTTCAGTGGTTGCAGTAACCCTCGCTCTCCCCAAATACAAGCTCCAGCGCCCGCTATTTCCATGATGGACAAGCAACTGGTTGCCCTTTTGGAGAAACAGAAGCGAGTGTTGGACAGGGCGGCAGAGCCGGATGCCTATCTCAACGAGGCAGATTTGCGAAGGCAGATTGAAGAGGTCGTCAGGGAATATGAGGAAATTATCGCGAAGAATCCGCGTAATGTCGTTCCCTATATTCTTTACGGTAAGTTGCTCAGGCAAGTTGGTGAACGGGAGCACGCACAGAATATCTTTCTTGCCGCGGATCAGATCGACTCCAACGTGGCGGTCGTCAAGCAACAACTGGCGAATTATTACACCGAGGAAGAACAGCCACATCTGGCATTTTCTCTTTTTCAGAAGGCGAGACAACTCGATCCGAGCGAACCCGTCTATGATTATTCCCTTGCGGAGTTACTCGTAACCTATCGTGACCGTTTTGTGGCGGATAAAACCTATACTTTTGCAGAGATTGACAGGGATATCATTTCACTCTTTGACAACGCGGCAAAGAAGAATCCGGAAATTATCGATTTTGTCATCCGTAAGGGTGAAGCTTACTATGATGTTGATGATCCGGACTGGTCCGAAGCTTTGAAGGTCTGGAATCAAGTAGAAAGTAAAGCAAGGACAGACACGCTCAAGGACATAGTTAAATTACATAAGGCCCGTGTATTGAGTGAAATGGGTCGCTATGACGAGGCCCGTGTCCTGGCTGCGGCGGTAGAGACGGAAAGCTTGCAGCACAGCAAGGAACTCCTCCTCGAGGAAATGAACAGACAGAAAGGGCAGGGATTATAGACCTTGTAGAGGGTATGGCTTTTACCTTGTGCAGCTGGAAATATTGGCACACCTTGTACTGTTAAGCGATGCCTCCAGAGATACGTGAATTATTACTGGGATACCTGATCCTACTTGCCAGCTTGAGCCTTCGTCAGTTTGGCAAAGCATGGATGATAGATCGTCTGGGAGATCCTAATCCAAGGGCCGATGGTCAACTAAGCTTTAACCCCATGATGCATTTTGATCCTATTGGGACAGGCTTTTTCCCGGTCATTTTCCTCTACTTTTTTGGTTCGCCGGTTTATGGCTGGGCCAAACACATGTATCCGAGAGTCGAATACTTTAAAAACCGTGTTCGTGGAGAAATCCTTTCTGCCATTGCAGGATCCATCTGCAACATCGTGGTCTGTATTCTGGTAGCAATTGTGGGTGGTCTTCTAATGCGGTATCAACCAAAGCTCGAAGGACTTTTCTTGATGATCATTGCACAGAATGCCCTCTTGGCAGTCTTCACTTTATTACCGATACCACCCCTTGATGGGGCCATTCTCCTGAAACATGCATTGAAGATGTCCGAAGAGGATTTCATGCGCTTCACACAATTTAGTTTTATTATTTTACTAGGCTTTATTTTGGCGATTAATATCATCCCCGGTCTGCATTTAATTATTGGGATACCATTCGCCCTTATTGTAGGTCCGGCGCAGGCACTGATGAACATTATCGCTGGATACTAAGACTGAGAATATTTTTCCAGATCGTAAACCACATAACCTGCTCGCCAGGAGGTAAAAGCATTTATGGGTGTGCGCCAGTCACCACGAAGATAATTTCGGTGACGTATGTGGATGCCTTCACGTTCGCTGAAGCGCTCAAATCCTGCCACTGTAACCGGGTTGCTGGGTGTTGATTCATACCAGTCCTGTGGATTCACTTCGTTCAGAGGTCGTGCTCCTGTTACAAAGTTAGTGATACGGTTGCGCCAGTAGGCTGCATTGACGAAACCCATCGCCAAACGTCTGCCCACACGTAATGCTTCACGGATGACTCTCCCAGGGTGGTGCAATTCATGGACGGTACGGGAGCAGATTACCCAATCGAAATGTTTGTCCTGAAATTGCGCCATAACTGCCTCGATATCGCCCATGTAGGCGGGCACCCCGCGTTTCACGCAGCCTTTTATTTTGGCGAGTTTTGCGTCAACTCCAAGTGCCTCGATATTTTTAGTTTGGATGAGGTATTCAAGCAGTAATCCGCGTCCACATCCGAGATCGAGTACACGGTTACCTGGTTCAATCCACTCGGAAATGATCTGCAGGTCAGTTTCTCGTTTTACCTGGGTTCGCGGCATTATTCGGGTGCGATTAGGAAATTCTGCACAATCTCGTAGAGGTCCGGTGCTTCTACGAGGAAAGAATCATGACCGAAGTCCATTGGTATTTCAGCAAATGTTGCATGCTTGCCGCTTCGAAGCAGGGCATGGGCAATAGCCCGATTCTGCTCAGGAGGGTAAAGCCAGTCACTGGTGAAGCCTACAATGAGAAATCGTCCCTCGGCTTTTATCAGATTATCTTCCAGTCGTCCAGTAGGTGCAAAGAGATCAAAGCGGTCCAGTGCCTTTGAAAAATACAGGTAAGTATTTGCATCAAAGCGGTTGATGAAGCTTTGCCCCTGGTAGCGTAAGTAGCTTTCGACTTCGAACTCCACATCGAAAGGGTTGCGGCTGTCTTTTTCACGCTTGGCCCGACCAAATTTCCGCTCCATGCCTTCGTCCGACAAATACGTGATGTGGGCCATCATGCGGGCAATGGCTAATCCAACATTGGGGCCACCGTTGGTCTCATAGCGTCCCTCCTTCCAGTCCGGGTCATTGATTATTGCCTGTCGTCCGACTTCGTCAAAGGCGATTGCCTGAGTGCTGTGACGAGCAGTCGTGGCCAATGCCATGTAGCGCTGGATATGTCCTGGAAAGGAAATTGCCCACTGAAGGACTTGCATGCCGCCCATTGAACCACCAATGACCGCGTATACGCTGGACAGAGCAAGGTGCTCCCGTAACAGGAGCTCCTGCGCCCGTACCATATCCTCAATGGTTATTTCTGGAAAATCCAGATGGTAAGGCTTGCCACTTTCAGGATTGATGGAAGATGGGCCGGTTGATCCCTGGCAACCACCCAAACAATTGCTGCAGATGACAAAGTATTTTTCCGTATCGATCGGTTTGTGTGGTCCAATCATGTTATTCCACCATCCGGGCTTTCGGTCGTTTAGCGAATAGACCCCAGCACAATGGTGGTCTCCGCTGAGGGCATGACACACCAGAATGGCATTCGAACGGTCCTTGTTGAGACGTCCGTAAGTTTCGTAGCGCAGGGTAAATCCTGGCAGAGTGTGGCCATCCTTGCAGGTAAAGGGTTGGGTATACTCAAAATCCTCGTAGCGCACCAAACCGACTTCTCCCGGATCTGCTGCCGTCAGGGTTTCCGAATTCATAAAGCGTTACACTCTAGTGTCATCCTACAGAAAATAAAGGGTAAAGCGAAAGTTCAGATAACGTAGTTGAGCTGCTTTTCTTTTTCTGCAGTGGCAGCCGTACTTTCTTGAGACCATTTATAGAAGGCCGTGCCGATAACACCCAGCGAAACGATCATGTTGGCAACCTTCATCACAATACCTCCCAAGACCTGGTCCTGAATGGGGCTGAGATCGATTACGCGTGGCGCAAAGGCGTATGTAGGGTAAAATACATCGCTGCTGAAGGTGAGGAAGGCAAATAGCGGGGTTTGTCCCACCATAAGAAGGAAAACAAAAATGATCTGTCCACCTGGTTTAAGGGAAGGAAGGGAATGGGAAGGTGAGATTATGCACCACCACATCTGTGTTGAAACAAATAGCATACTCAGGTGCTCAGTGATGTGGACGGCCCGGTTATGGAGGGCCCATTCATAGAGGTAAGGAATGTGCCAGAGTGAGAAGACGAGGGTGAAGCTGATGCCTGCAATTAGCGGATGCACAAGGAATTTTATGATTCGCCTAAGCCAGTCGAATTTGAGGAACGCGCGGTCGACCAGCCACTTAGGTAAGCCCAATAACAGGAATAACGGGCTGATGTACATCAGGATGTTGTGCTGGATCATGTGGGCGCTAAAGAGAAAATTCTCTCCCAGCGCATCCAGCGGTGAGCCTACAGCGAGATAGAATGAGAGGACTGCCAGACTAAACCAGCCAGCTCGTTTCCAAGGAAAGGGACGGTAGGGGTTGCGATAGGGTCCAATAGCGAGAGCATAGGCCCAGGCACAGAACAAGATGCCGCCAACAAGGAGGGGTTCGGTGTGCCAATGCGTCCACTCGATCATAACTGGTTGTTTAGATTAATCGGGAATGCAGAAAGTGCACTCCGGGAACTCAATTTAATGAGGCGCCGGTGCGGTTTCCTGAGTAGCCGTGGTCTCTCCGGGCGGAAATATATAGAACAGGGCGGTCACTGTGCCTGCGGCAAGGAAGAGCCCAAGAAGGAAAAGAGCCGTCAGCAAGCGCTGGTCCCATCGCAGGTGCATGAAAAGCCAGATAACAAGAACGAACTTGGCAGCAGAAAGTAAGAGTAAACCTGCAAAAAGAAGTAAGCCGTGGAAGGGCAGGATAATCAGGATAAGCTCGATGAAGGTCAATCCGGTCAACATCAGGATGACGTTGAAGAAGGTGAAATAACGCTTGGTCTCAGCTGCCAGCGTTTTTGGAGAGGCTTGTGTGAAATTGGTTTTAGGGGTAGTGGCGGAAGCTTCGGACATGGCTAAATATATTCCAGGATATAGACAAATGGGAAGATGATGACCCAGACAATATCGACAAAGTGCCAATAGAGCCCGGTCACTTC
>CAYQCG010000116.1:0-6455 GCA_964415925.1 uncultured Puniceicoccaceae bacterium
ATGTCCTTGCTATCATTACGTCTTACGTCTCCTATAAGCTGGAACAAGGGCAGGAGAAGGAAGAGTAATTCACCAACAATAATGGCCATTAAAAGGGCCGATGCTGGCCGGTCATTTAATGATGGGGGGGCGTCAACGTTTTTTGCAGAAGGGGGCATAGCTTAATTTGATTTAGCGGTAGAGATACTGACAACTTCCACGCCCGCAAGTTTCGCTTCATCGATAGCTCTTATGACCAAACCTGCAGAGCTATCACGGTCAACTTGGAGGATGACGGGTGTTTGCGGGTCCTGAAGGAGAAATCGTCTGATTGTTGTCCGTACTCCGTTGATTCCAATTTCACGCCCGCCATAAACAATCGTGTCACTGGAAGTTACTGCAAAAAGCAGGCTTTGTTTCTGTAATTGGCGGAACTGTTGGGCGTATTGACGGTTAACTTCAACTCCGGGTTCTTCAACAAACACAGTTGTGACAATGAAGAAGATCAACAGAATGAAAACCATGTCGATCATCGGAGAGATATTAATATCGGATAACTCAGCTTCGTCGGAAAGAATGGAACCTCGTTTGCTCATAATAAGGGGGGTTAGGCGGCCTGATCCTTTCTCGCTATAAGTTGCAAGGCAACCGATTCGAGTTGTGAAAGAAAAGCATTGTACTCGTTTCGCTTTTTGATGACGTGCGAGATGCACAAGTATCCGGGTATTGCCACCATCAGGCCGGTTTGGGTCGTAATCAGCGCAACACTAATGCCTTCCGCAACCAAATCGATTGTCTGTCCCGTTGCAATCGACATCGCCTTGAAGGTGCCAAGCATCCCGATGACAGTTCCCAGCAGTCCCATTAATGGAGCAATGGTTACGAGGACGCTCAAAAGGACTATTCGCTGGTTTACCTTGGGAATAACCCTTTGCCGGGCACCGGAAAGTCTGTTCAGGATTGACTCGTGGTCTACCTGTTCTCCTCCCATGACATACCTGACCACCTGTCCGGCATGCCCATGGCTTTTACTCGGATCCTCCACCCATTGAGCCAGGGTTGAAGGGGTCACTTTCTTAACCCTTGTGCGGTAAAGGAGGAGGATCAGGGAAGATGCCTCAAAATAGATATAGAGTGTAAGCAGGAAGAGTGGGATCATTACCCACCCGCCGTCCTGCAAGACCTGCAAGATGAACTCTATATAACCATCCAGATCCTGTGGACCTCGAATTGCCTGTTCAGCGGCTCTTGCTGCTTCATTGGCGCTTAATGTGGCATTTTCTTCTTCCATCTTGGAGTAGGCGGGGCTCGATTATTTAGACGTCAATTAAGCGGCTTTGTTCTGACGAATTTCGTCAATTCCATTGATAAAACCAACAGCTGTCTGCTCCATACTGCCGACGACACCCTTAGCCATACGACTGAGAATAGCGTGGGTGATCAATGAGGGAATCGCCACAATCAGACCCCATTTGGTGGTAATTAGGGCTTCAGAAATACCACTTGAAAGGGAGCGGGCATCCCCGGTGCCAACAACCGTGATGAGTTTAAAGGTTCGAATCATACCCGTAACCGTTCCGAGTAGTCCTAGCAAGGGGGCTGTTGCTGCAGTAACAGAGATGAACGGCAACATTCGCTCGAGCTTGGGCTGAGTATTAATAATGACTTCGTAGCAAACTTCCTCAATAATTTCCTTGTCATCATTGGAGTGCTCAACAGCGGCTACAAGCAAGCGTCCGACAGGACCGCCCACACCCTGGGCATATTGCAGTGCCTGCTCCTGGTTACCCTCGCGCAGGTGTCCCAGAATTGCATCCAGATCCTTCTGGCGGGCTTTCTTGACGGTGATGATTTCAAAGAGTTTGAAGAGCGCAAGCAACGCTGCGACGCCGGCAAGCCCCAGAATAAAGTAAATCACGAAACCACCACGCTCAAAGAGTTCTTCAGCGATATCGTAGTCCTCGATAATAAATTTAATCGCTTCTCCCAGGGTTCCGTCAAATGGAGCACTGCCACTGCCTGTAGAGGTCAACGAACTGATACCTTCGGCGACAGGGAAGGGGAATCTTCCGAATATAACCGGCTCAGTCTGGTTTTCCTGTTCCAGGGCAAGGCCATGATATTGTCCGTCATCACTCGAGAAGAAGGCAACAGGACCCAATAAGGCGAATCGACCGGAAGCCTGATCCAACTGGTCACCGACCAGTGCGGTCGACTCATAGGTGTAGCCACCAATAATATTACCGACACGATCCAGTGCGGCTTCCATGACGTCGAGTTCCAATTCGAATTTCCGGCCTTCGCTCATGTCTTCATCTTCTACGGCGGCCAGTGCGAGAGACGCGGCTTCACTGTAGAAGCTTTGCTCAGATACATGGATCTGGGTTTGAAAGCGTGTAATATAGTCGCGGAGCAGGTTTGCGATATAGCTGTTATTGTCTACCAGTGAATCAACCGTTTCCCGTAACTTCAGGAGACTGGATTCTTCAAGCTCGCGGGACAGACGAGCCTCAGTCAATTCCCGGCGGAGACTGATGGCTTGATTTTCAAGCTCGTTCAACCTTTTTGCCAAGGGAATGCTCTCCGTTTCAATCTGTTCCTCAAGAGTGGCAAGTTCCTCTTGTGCATTTACCAGCTGTTCTTCACTGATGGTCTTCAGTCCACCCAGACTGTTAACGTTCTGTGCAGCCAGAGAGAAGGGTGCGGCTAGGGCAATTAAGAAAATGGTTCGTTTCATTGATTTCAGGGGTGAAAATTCAAGTTCCGGTGGCATCTTAGCTTATTCGATATTGGTAACTTCCATGGGTAGTTCCACAAAAGTCGCTGGTTTAATTGTTCCTTCAGCAACGCCAACCATTCTGGCGATTTGAGGCGCAATATCGTTGCGCTCAGTCCATTCCCAGCCGTTCCTTGCCGGTTTCCCGATGCCGGCATTTATGCCTTCTTCGTCAGAATAAAAGGCTATTGCATTGCCCAGATAGACTGTCTTTACCTGACGATTCGTCCCTGCGATCTCACGGACATTACGGGTCAGTTTGATTGTCTTGTTAAATTTGTCGACCTCATTGAGGATGCCGACAATAACGGCAAGCCGGTTGCCAGCGCTGGTATTCGTATTGGGACCCCTGTTTTTGGGCAGCGCCTGAACGAGTGTATCGATTTGAGACAGTAAGGGTTCCGGAAAATAATCCACGTATCTCTGAATCTGTGCCTCGTATTCCGGCAGGCGTGTGGTCACAACCCTGAGTGCCTGACGCAGTTCTGCTTCCCTCGAATTCAGTTCGGAACGCTGGTCAGTTGCAGCATTTGCGGTGCTCAGGGCATCATCAATACTCTCCTGCAGGTTCTCGATCTCGTTCTCGAGTAACTCAATCTTGTTGAGGATGATTTGCTTTTGCACGTTCCAGTCACTGCGCCGTTTGGAAATGGATTCACGTGTGTCTACCCATTCCTGGATCAGGGTACGCGTATTCAATACGGCTTCCTTAATCTCTTCGTTATTTTGACCGTGCAGCGTTATCGAAGCCGGAATAGTTATGAGCAGACTAATTGTCAGGATCGCTATTTTTTGAATCTTCATGCGAGGTATATGAGGATCTGTGTTATTGTATAAAAGGTATGAGTATGGTTGCTGTCTTGTCGGACGCAATCAGGTGTTTAGGGTGATTTCTTCGTTGTTCTGTTAAATTAACGTTGGGCTTTTGTCCAAGATGTGAATAGGCGAGTTTTATAGCTGAAGAATATGTAAGCGGATGTGTCAATAAGTAAACGATCTAATCATTGCACTGATAATTTGATGGAATGGATATCCGGCACATGTTGTTGGCAATTATTGTTCATGAAATATTTTGTCTTTACAGGTGTCGGCCCATACTATTGCCTATCACGTTTTTCCATAATTGCCATGCAAAAGACCCGAAAGTGTATTTCCAAGAAATTTAAAGTGACCGGATCCGGTAAAGTCATGCACCGATCACCCGGTAAAAGGCATTTTATGCGTAACAAGTCTGTGAAGCAAAAACGCCGTGCCGGTCAGGATAGGCCGACAGCACCGGGTGTTGCGCGCATGGTCCGCAAGTCCGCACCGGGGCTCTTTTAACTTTATCGACATCATTGCTCAATGCGGTGATTCAAGAGGCGACCGCCTGAGCAAATCATTAATATTCAAGAGGAAAAAACATGCCTAAAGCTCAGAACACATCCGCTACCCGTAAACGCCGCAAACGCGTCCTCAAAAAGGCGCGTGGTTATTTCGGTAATAAAAGCAGGCTCTACCGCTACGCGAAAGATGCGGTTGACCGCGCAGGTGTTTATGCCTACCGCGACCGCCGCAAGAAAAAGAGCGAATTCCGCAATCTCTGGATTGTCCGTATAAACGCTGCCTGTCGTGCTGAGGGAATTGCCTACAGTCGATTCATCAATGGCTTGAAGAAAGCCAATATTCAGATGGACCGTAAGCAGATTTCCGAATTAGCGATTCACGACCCTGAAGCTTTCAAGGCCTTGGTGGCCAAGGCACGTGAGGGGCTAGAGACAGAAACTCCTGTTTCCAGCTAAGCGCATACTTGCCCTCCTGTGGATTTTTTTCATCCTGAGCTGTGATGCTGCAGGAATCCCTAAATAAAATCACCGCAGAGGCTGCCGCCGAAGCGCCCGAGCTTTCCAGTATGCCCGAATTCGAGGCCTATAAGGCGAGATATGTCGGTCCGAAGGGGAGATTCACTGAAGCCCGGAAATTGATAGGCAAGTTGCCCAAAGAAGAGCGGCCCACGGCCGGTAAGCTGATTAATGAGGCCAAGACATCTCTGGAATCGATTTTTAACGAGACTCTTGCACGTTTGGAAGCCGCGGCTGTCGCTGAACGGTTGGGCCCTCCGATTGATCCCACCCTCCCGGACCCGGATCCCTTGCAGGGGAGCCTGCATTTATTGACTCAAATCCGTGAGGAATTGGTTGGCATTTTGCGTAAAGTCGGATTTGTGGTCGCAGAGGGGCCGGAAATCGAAACCGAATGGTTCTGCTTCGATGCGCTGAACACTCCACCCGAGCATCCGGCCCGAGATCTTCAGGACACCTATTACATAAACGGAGAGTCGCAAATTGGAAATGTTAGCCGGAAAGCAGAAGAACGTTACCTGCTCCGCACTCACACCTCCACCGTGCAAATTCGCGAGATGCTGAAGCAGCAGCCCCCCATACGCATCATATCCCCCGGGCGGTGTTTTCGCCGCGATACGGTCGATGCCACCCACAGTGCCTGCTTCCACCAGATTGAGGCCCTCTACGTGGACAAGAACGTGACCGTCAAGGACCTCAAGGCCCTGCTCGACTACATGGTCAAAATGCTCTTCGGCAAAGAGGCCCGCACCCGCTTCCGCCCTCACTTCTTCCCCTACACCGAGCCCAGCTTCGAAATGGACTTCTACTCCGGCCACCTCAGCAAGGTGAAGAAGGAATGGACCGAGATGGGCGGCTGCGGCATGGTCGACCCCAATGTCTTCGACGCTGTCGGCTACGACCCCGAAGTCTGGTCCGGCTACGCCTTCGGCTTTGGCCTGGAGCGCATCGCCATGATCCTCTACGGCATCGACGACATCCGCTACTTCTACCAGAACGACCTCCGCTTTTTACGCCAGTGGGGGTGAGAAACTCATAATTATCATGAAACTGTCCCTGGAATGGCTGCGGGAGTATTTGCCGCTTGAAAAAAACCCTGAGGAGGTCGAAAAAGCCCTCACCCTGATTGGTTTCGAGGTGGAGGGTATCGAGACATTCGGCATTCCTCCGTTGGAGAAGTGCGTGGTGGGTGAGGTCTTGACGCGTGAGCAGCATCCCAATGCTGACCGCCTCAGTGTCTGCACGGTCGATGTGGGGTCGGACGAGCCGCAGCAGATTGTCTGTGGCGCCACCAACTACACCGTGGGTGATCGCGTCCCCGTGGCCCTGCCAGGGTGTGTCCTACCTGGCGATTTCAAGATCAAGAAGTCCAAGTTGCGCGGAGTAGAGAGCCACGGGATGATGTGCAGCCCGCGCGAACTCGGCCTGGGCGACGACCATGAGGGCCTCATGATCCTCACCGAAAAACCCGCCATTGGCACCTCCATCAACGCTGTCTTTCCCGAAACCGATACCGTCTTTGACATCGAAGTCACACCCAATCGGCCGGACTGCCTCAGCCACATTGGCCTGGCACGCGAGTTGGGCGCCTATTTTGGCCTGGAATATGGCTACCCGGAAGTGCAGGTTAGCACCAGCGGACCTTTTCAGGAACCCCATACGCAGTTGGTTGCGGATGTGATTTGTGAAAGTCCGGGTAGTTGCCCTCACTATACCGCCCATTCCATTCGGAATGTGAAGGTCGGTCCCAGTCCGGACTGGCTGCAGAAACACCTGAAAGCAATCGGTCTTAGACCTATCAATAATGTAGTCGATATTACGAACTACGTCCTGCATGAGTTGGGACAGCCCCTGCATGC
>CAYQCG010000117.1:0-6402 GCA_964415925.1 uncultured Puniceicoccaceae bacterium
ATATGTTTCTCAAATTGATGGACTGGTAAATTCAATCTAAGGATATAATCTTTGATTTTCAGGGGAGAACGGCCTGCAGAAAAAATATGCCATCCGAATTCGTCGATATTATATAAGCTGGCTAGCCCGTATGCGCGCCTTGAACTGAGAAGCAGCTTTGCGGCTGGATATTCGTCATAATCAGAGGTAAGACATTCGTACGCTTTGAGTAAAATCTCACCCTCACGCGCGAGGAAATACAGCCTAGAATACCCTTTGTTTTTCACATGTTCCAAAAGCCATCGGGTAAATCCATAAAGTACTGGACCCAGTACAGTATAACCCAGTTTGCGCCAAAAGAGATGTTTTGTAGAAAACTCCTGATTCAAGCAGAAGTTGTTTATAAGGCTGCGTGTGCATGATTCGCCTAACGAATGATTGTCGTTTGGCTGAACGGTATTATCATTGCGCAAGTTTAATTTCTCAATCCATAAAGAATTAAGTCCCGCTTTTCTAGCGTTAATGTAGTCACTATCATGATTATCGCCCAGATGCAAAATTGAGCGGGCTGGCAGATTCGAGCGCTGCAGGAGTATATTAAATAACTTACCATCACCTTTAGAGCACTTTTCCACATTAGAGACATAGAGATTGTCTTTTATGCTGTATCCATGTCCTACAAGTAAGGATTTAATCAACTTATAAGGTAGATACATATCACTCATAAAAAAGACCGACATTCCTCTCTGTGTAGCTTTATTATAAATACATTTAATGAGCGGATTGCTCCTATTTGAAGCTACTTCGATCTCCATTTCCAGAGACTTATATTGTTCGAGGCATAATTCAGCTTGAGGATCGATACACATTAATTGCTGATATATGTCATGAAGGTTTATTTCCCAATGGGTGCTTTTTTCAAAGCAATTATTACGGGCCTCCCTTTCTGCCTGTATGCGCTTACGAGCAAAGTCGTGAATTATAAGGGGAAAACCGGAAGCTCTTGTTTCAACCAAGAAAAATATATCTGTGGGCTCTTGGCACGACCTGTAGATACATGTATCGAAAACATCCAGTGAGAGCGCCTTGATGTTGTCCAGCCTTTTAAGTATGGTTGCAACGGTATTATTTGAAAGCGGCAAGGGCTTTTTCATGGTCCATTAAAAAATAAGTGCCAGAATTTCTTTTTCCTGATTTTACGCTCAAGCTTCCTTTTAACAGACCATAATTGTTCTATGACATCAGAATGGAGAACGTGAAATTTTGCATTTAACAGGTTGATAACACCTTCAATCTGTGCCAAGGCCTGTTTTAACAGATGCTGATTATCGCTAATATCATTTTGAATATTTACGTTTTGTTTTTCTAAAGCTTGTAATGTTTCGAGGGGCCTCAGCTTTTCCTGAATAAACATTCGAAGTTCTGAAATCTGCTCTGTAATTTCGTTATTTTGCTTCTCTGCTACTGAATTATGGTCTGCCAGTCTGCCCTCCAGAGCTTTAATTTGGATGCTTAAATCATTTAATTGAGACTTCTGAAATTCTATTTCTTTTTTAATATCATCAAGAGGTATTACTACTGAATAACTTCTTAGTTTGAATGAAGGGCTTTCTAATATTTGGTGAATCAGGGTCTTAGTATCTTTCTCAAGCAGTTCACCCTTACTTTTAATCAATTCTTCAATGAATCCTAATTTATTACTCAGGTTGATAAGTTGTCTTTGTGCTCCGTTGATACCATACTTGCTATTACTTAGTTTATCAGCAGCATTTCCCTTCCACTCTTCATGAAGAATGGATTCGTAGGTACGATGCAAGCGGTCATCACGTCTGACAGTATTTCCGTAAGACGATGTAACTTCGTCCGGACGTTGGTGGTAGTAAGCAAGTGTCTTTGGGATCAATCCTATGTTATAGTGGTTTACGAACCGGACATTGAATTCCCAGTCACCAAGAACAGGGAGATCTTCCCGGTATGCACCCAAGGTAGCAAACACAGATCGATCATAGACAAAGCTGATAGGCGGAAAGAGATTTTCTTCAAGTAATGACGATAATTTTATATCTTTCACTGAAGGATTAAATTCTTCACGATGGATATCGGTATAGCTACTATCATGAAGTGTCTCGATAATTAACTCAGTCTTGGTAACTACACCCTTAACGGACGGGTCATCAGTCTGCATTAAATAATTGACTGTTTCCTGAAGAAATTCCGGAGCCCAGGTATCATCATCATCATGAATGGCGATATATCTGGTATTGAGTTTACGAATTGCCTGATTGGATGCAGATTCAATTCCCTGACTTGTTGGATTGTGAATTAAGCATGCCCTGTCGTTAAGATGGTGTGAAAATTCATTAAATATTTTTTGGGTCAATGTGAAATCGCCACCATCGTTGACAATAACCAGATTCCATTCACTGAAGGACTGTTTACAGATATCTTGTAATGCTCGACGTAGTAATATAGGTCGATCTTTAGTTCGAAGGACGATTCCAACCACTCCCACATTCTTAAATGGAAATATTACATCGAATCTTTTATTACATTCTGTAGTATGATTAGATTTGTTATTAATCTCATCAGCAATAGTTCCGTATTTGCTAACTATTTTATCTTCGATATCATGAATTGCCTCACTCATTGCAGAGCTGATTCCAATGTAGGCATTACCTAGATATCCTTGTTTCTGCCAGTGGTTGCGTAATAGAGTAGAGTAGAATTTGTGTGAGATTGAATATTCCTTGTTGCCATACCATGTATTGCCATAGCTATTGCTTTGTTCAGGTCTGAGGTGGTAGTTTGCCAAGGCATTCTTAATGAGGCCGATATTAGAGGTTCGAAGGAATCGTATATTAAATTCCCAGTCGCCTAGAGGTCCCCATATTTCGTCATATGGCCCAGCCTCCTCCCAAGCGGCTCTTTTCATTAAAAATGAAATTGGAGGGAAAAAGTTATGCTTCAGGATTTTGAATAATGTTATCTCTTCAATCCACAGATTGAAATAATCCCTTTTAGTTTCCTTGAAAGAAGTATACTCCTGTTCCTCATAAATTGCTATTGTATGTGTAATCACTCCCCGGATGGAAGGGTGTGGGGGATTTTCGAGATATTCGACAGTTACACTGAGAAATTCCGGGTGCCATGTGTCATCGTCGTCATGCAGGATGATATAGTCAGTCTGCAAGGCCTCTGCGCCTCGATTCGCGGCGTTCTGCATTCCCTGACCTGGATCGAGGTGAATGACTTTTATTCGTGCCTGAATGGGCTGGGGTAACTGATTGACGTTTTTTTCGACACTCTCTGACTCGCCACCGTCGTTGACTACAACGACATACCACTCCGGATATGTCTGAGCTGCAACACTATGCAAGGCCCGGGGCAAGAGAATGGGACGATTCCGGGTTCTAATAACAACACCAACTGTAGGCACTGATTTCATGATTGAAGATTAGATGATGCCATTTATACGTGAGAGCTAGGGAGGGTGTGGCAAGTGTCAACGGGCAATTCCGAACCATATTATTTAAAGAAAACCAGCTGTCATGAACAATCTTGCGAGATAAGGAATGGATCTCACAGTTACTGTAAACTCAAGAAATGATGGATGATATTGTCATCAAGGCGACTGGATTGAAGAAAGTCTATCGTTTATGGCCTCAAACATTTAAAGGCAGCGTACTCGCTATGACTGCAGACTTAGGTAGAAACGGGCGGTTGCCTGAGACTTTTTCAAGGATTCTCAGTCGGTATGTAGCGTTTCCCGAGGATCGGTTCACAGCCATAAATAACTTCGAACTGGAAGTGCGTAAGGGAGAAACGGTAGGAATCATCGGGAAAAATGGAGCCGGTAAGACTACGCTACTGCAAATTCTATGCGGGATCATACAACCCACCAGTGGGACTGTAGAGATAAAAGGCAGGATATCCGCGCTAATTGCACTTGGGGCAGGTTTTGATCCTGAGTTTACCGGCCGTGAAAACGTGTATATGAACGCAGCGTTAAGTGGTATGAGTAAATCGCAAATGGATGCTAAATTTGAGGAGGTTGTTCGTTTTGCGGAAATAGGAAAATTTATGGATCAGCCGCTCAAAACCTATTCGAGCGGGATGCAAATACGACTTGGTTTTGCGGTGCAGACGGTTTTAGATCCGGAGATACTGATCATTGACGAGGCGTTATCGGTAGGCGATGAAACATTTCAGAGAAAGTGTTTTTCACGGCTTGAAGAATTAAGGAATCATGGGGTAACACTGCTATTCGTGTCGCATAATCTACAGGTTGTTCATAATCTTTGTGAACGCGTAATTTTCATGGACACCGGAGAAAAGATTATGGAAGGGTGCCCCAAGTCTGTAGTGTCCCGTTACCAACAATTCTGCCACGCGACGACAGGCAGGGCAAATGAGATAAGGGATGAATTGAAGGCGGGAGAGTTTAATGATATTGCTCAATCTGGCGATTTGTCTATGGGCAACCCACCTTTGAATACACCCAGTTTAGATTATGACCCGGATTTACAGTCAAGGAGCTGTATTGAGTATGACTCCGAGGGAGCCCATATAGATCAAATCGCATTACTTGACGATGAAGGAAGGAGGGTAAATTTATGCAAACGCAGGCAATACTACACATACCGCTATCGAGTGAGGTTTACTGCAGATTGTAAAAATGTATCATTTGCAATGCTATTAAAGACGCCGGAAGGCCAGGAACTAGGTGGGCACAGCACTCACCACAAAAAAATCGACCTGGTCAAAGCTGGAGCCGTCTTTACCGTATCATTTCGCTTTTATTGTTTATTAACGCCCTGGACTTACTTCTTGAATGCAGGTGTCGAAGGAATAGTAGATGGAAAGCGTGCTTATCCACACAGGCTACTGGATGCGTATGCCTTTCGTGTTCATGGTGAACGTCAACTGGAGATGACAGGCCTGGTAGATTTCAAAATCGAAGCGAAGTTTGTCGAAGTCGAATCAGTGGTGGAAGTATGAAGAGAAGTGATGCAAAACCTGTTGTCGTATTGGGTATGCATCGCAGCGGGACCTCTTTTCTCGCGGGCCTACTTAGTCAGCATGGCGTAGATATGGGAAAGGAGTTGCTGGAATCAAAATTGGGCAATCCCTATGGGCATTTTGAAGATGTCGAAATACTTAAGTTCCATCAAAAGAGACTGCAGGCAGCCAAGCCAAAAGAAACTGAGATGATTTTTGATGACGGAACACTTTCTGTCCGAAATTTCGAATTTAATCCTACGAAGGAGGATTACGATGAGGCGGAAGCAATCATTGGGAGAAAATCACAGTCTTCCCTATGGGGATGGAAGGAACCTCGAACATGTTTATTTCTGAATTTCTGGAAAACGCTTCTGCCAGATATGCGTGGTATTATTCTACTGCGCCATCCACTTGAAATATATTTTTCCTATCTACGTCGTGGAATAGATTATGATATACTTATTACGCCTGTGTCTTTCATGGGTGCTTGCAGAGAATATTTAGAACACTTGCTGCAAGCATACCGGCTATCATCTGAGAAGTTTGTTATTTTAAGAACAAGTATATTCAGGGTGCCCGATCAACTGTCATCAGTAATGGATAAGTATCTTTGTATTAAATGTAGCGAAAAAGATATTCAAAAGTTATATTACGAGGAGGATTTTCATTCATTGAATATCCTCGACGAGCATATCATGCCGTTTAAGTTCTTGTTCGCGGAATTGAGCGAGTGTTACGAAGAATTGAGAAATGAAGAAAAAGGGATTGAGGAAGGCGTATTGATGGATGCAAGAAAGCCCGTTGAAGAGAAGCGTCATGACAGGACATTTTCGAACATAGAGGAGCTTAGCAATTTATCTCAGTCAATTGGATTTCACTTATTAGAGGGTTGGATTGCTGCAAGTAATGGAATCGAAATTGAAAATTATAAGAATGCATTACATCAGAGACTGAATTCACATATAAAAGATTTTGTTGTGCTTGCGGAAGGTTATCGCAAGCAGGATGCCGAACTGAAACGGTGCTGGGATGAAGTGGAGCGTGTGGGAACTCTTTATGAAAATAAAAACGAGTCTTATAAAAAGCTTTGGGCTGAGCACGAAAAACTAGGCAAAGGGTGGGAAGAGTTAGCGGCTAAATTTACAGCATCTTGGGAAGAGAACAAAAGATTACATAAAGAAAAAGAGATGCTAAAGGCTGATTTACAGAGGCAATCGCAATCGAAATGAATATATGGCTGCTTAGTTCTGAAATGCCTGATTTCGTAGGAGGCGGAATTGCCCGATATATAGACAATTTCGCCCGTCCCTGGGCGAAGGCGGGAAATCAGATTACCGTTATATGCCGCGGGAATGAACATAAAGACGAAGAAATCATACCCGGTTACAGGCAATTCAGGTTTGTGCCCCGGTATGATAATCT
>CAYQCG010000118.1:0-6370 GCA_964415925.1 uncultured Puniceicoccaceae bacterium
ATCCGTGCCGAAGGTGCTTCTAAAAATGCGCATCTTTGGTATCGGAAAACGCTGGTATTGGACGAGGAGGCCGATAGCGCCTATGCCCACGTGGCCTCCCTGGGATTTCACGAACTCTACATCAATGGGAAAAAGGTGGATGATCGTCTGATGGCGCCTACCCTCACCTCCTTAGGCAAGCGGGTGCACTATGTGACCTACGACATTTCCCGACTCCTCACACCAGGGAAAAACGTCATTGCCCTCTGGTACGGCCCAGGTTGGACAAATTTCGTAGCTTTTAAGAAAATGCCCAAAGGCTTTATCGCACAGATTAATTTCGAAGCGAACGGTAATCATGGCTCTCTGAATACTGATTCGACTTGGAAGTGGAAGTTGAGTTCCAGTGAACATGTTGGTAAATGGAGGCATGCTAACATCGGAGGTGAGATCGTTGTGGCCGATCGCCTTGAGCCAAATTGGAACGCCGTTGATTACGACGACAGTGACTGGCTGTCTGCGGGCACTTTTGATTACGACGGCGCATTGGTTGCCGAGATGATCGCCCCGGATCGTATCATCGAAGAAATTCCGGTGATCAAAACCGTTGAAAACGGCACAGCCTACGAAATCAGTCTGGCGAAAAATTTCGCGGGCTTCATCGACGTTTCTCTCAAGGGAAAGCCCAGTTCACGCGTTTCGATCAAAATTCAAGATGACTCAGAAGGTAAATACGGCGAATTTGGACAAACGAGCTTTTTCCAGTTTGACGAAAGAGGCGAAGGTGTTTTTCGGAATCGTTTCAATTATATGGCCGGACGGGAAATTCAAATAGCGGGTGAACTCTATGAAGCGCCTGTTTTGAGAGCCTTTGCGGTCAGTAACGACCTCAAGCAAACCGGATCCTTTGAAAGTTCGAATGAGCTCCTGAATAAAATTTATGAGACCGACCTGTGGACCTTCCGGGCCAATACCATCAATGGCGTCACCATGGACTGCCCGCACCGGGAGCGCCTGGGCTATGGAGAGGTGGCGTTTGCCACTGCCTGGGGCATCGGACTGCCCAATTATGAGGCGGGATCCTACTACACGAAAATGATCCAGGGCTGGCTGGATGTTCAGCAGCCGGATGGAAACATTATCTTTGTCGCACCAACTCCAAAAAAAACCTGGGGTGGTCCCTTGTGGAGCAGCGCACCGGTAACGCTCACTTACGAGTTGTATCGAGCTTATGGAGACAAGAACATCATCACCAAGTCATATGCATGCATGAAAAACTGGTTGGATTTCTTGAACAGGAATCTTTCTAAAGAAGGCGTGCTGGTGGCTTACGACGGAGGCAATCGTTTTCTTGGGGAATGGGCGGCACCCAATAGTCGTAAAAATGGAGGAGATTCTCCAGAAGCAGCGTTATTCAATAACTGCGTCTACGCGCTGGTTCTCGACATGTTCGTGGAGATGGCCGAGACCGTCGGTAACGAAGCGGATGCGCGCACCTACACCTGGCGTCTGGAAGCCTTGCGCAGCCAAGTGCACGCAAAGTTTTTTAACGAAGCGGAGCATAATTACTTGAACAACATTCAAACTCACCTGGCTTTTCCTCTTATGTCCGGGGTGACGCCGCCCGAACAACGGTAGGCGGTGATGCAGAATTTTGAAAAAGAAATTCTCGAGACCACTCCGTACCTCGACATGGGCAGCTCAGGTCTTCCGGTACTGCTGAAATTCCTCATCGAGCATATCAAGCGTAGTGATATCGTCTATACGCACCTCATTAAAGAAACCCATCCTTCCTACGGATACTTTCTGAAAATGGGGGAAACGACTTGGCCCGAATACTGGAGCAGCAAGTGCCGCAGTAAAATACACACCTGCTATACGGGGATCGCGTCCTTCTACCATAAAGGGGTCCTGGGCATCCAAAACAGTGCTGACTCGATCGGCTACAAACATTTTGAGGTGGTCCCCGGCGTCTTTGGCGATCTTAAGTGGGCCCGCGGTACCAAACATTCCATGTATGGTGTGATCCGAACGGCCTGGGAAAAAGAGCCTGAGGGACGCTTTTCGCTAAGCGTGACAGTGCCAGGCAATACGACGGCTGACCTATATCTCCCGAAACCTGAAGCTGCCGGACTCCGCTGGGCGATCCAGGAACAGGCGGGCGCCTGCTGGAAGAACGGTGCGTTCGTGAGCGGAGTGCCGGGAATTACGGGTGCCAAAGAAGAACGCGGTTTTGTTGTCGTGACCGTGGGAAGCGGCGACTACCGCTTTGAAGCCGAGACGGAATGATTGTCGAACTGCAGAACCGACTTTGAAAACTATTTCTTAAAATGCTCCAGACCCAAGAACAAAAACCTGATAAAATGCTGTGCGGTGCTCTTGCTGTTACCCCGCCTTGTTTCGCACACCCAAACGTCGGCCGACGTCATCGTTTGTGGGAAGTGCAAAAGCGGGGATGTCTCTCTACTTTACCGGTCTGCTGAGGGACCCTACCGTGGGTGGAGCGGGCTAATAGATTCCTTAATCAATTCAGGCTCACCCGCTACCGTATTTGTGGCAACAAATCAGGCGAAATTAAACGACACCTCAGCCAGAATATCTTCATCCTCCTTGGTTAATGGTTTTTCTTTTTTCTGCTCTAGTTGAAGCAGCACAAAACGAACATTGTCCTTGTCAACCTGATTAGCGAGTTCCTCGCCGTCATCACTCGGCAGATAATCGCGAACGATTCGCCTAAGTTCTTCTAATAATTCTTCGCGTTTCATGGGATTAAATCAACCTCATCAAAGTTCAACCAGATGTCAGTTTTTAGTTGCGGGTAGCCACCGCTACCAAGATTCGGATAGGAGTTGGTGATTGGCTCAAGGCCAGGGCCTTGTCCTCCAAAGGCCTTCGGGACATACCAATCGTCACCTAATTGTAGCGTATCAAACTGGCCTCGAAGATGTGCATCATTCCTAAAGGCGACTGGATCAATTTGTAGACCACTCCTCGCTGAAGCTGCATCGTCGAACTTCGTAAATGTAAAATACGATCCAGGTGCACCCATTGAATCCATCGTCTGTGAGGCAAAGCGAGAATCCATGTATCGGTAGGCCGTGGATGGAATAGCTGTGCCGTCTGGCGCGACGTAAAAATCAGGTTTAACTCTGTTTGTGGCAACAAGGCACCCCGACAAGGTGTCGTAGTTGAGGTAGCCGTTTTCCCGACATAAATCGCGGGTTCCGAGGTCGTTTTGCTCGGCGCAGTCGATGGTTCCGAGTTGAGACCCCCCGACGCGGATTTCCCAGCCGAAGGCGTCCGCACTGGGCGCGGCGAAGCAGGCCGCCAGCAGCACGAAGAGGAAGGTCAGCAGTTGCTTGATGATACGATTCATCGACAGCTTAGGACGATGGGAACCGAAGCGGCTTTTGGCAACTAAGATAAAAGAGCTCAGGCTTCGCCTGGGAGCCTCAAAGAGCGATCAGATCCAGACCTTCGATACGTGCAAAGTGATCGTCTTTGGCCAGCAGTGGCATTTCATGTCGGATGGCGAAGGCGGCGATCCAGATGTCATTAAGCGGGATCATGGCTCCCTTGGCTTCCAGGCTGGTGTAGACTTCCGCGTAGCGGATGGCAGTCCCTTCGTCGATGCCCAGGATCAGGCTTCTGGCGCGCATGTCGCTAACCCGCAGACGTTCTTTCTCGGGGTTGTTGCACTTGCGCAGGCCGTAGTAGAGCTCACCTAAAACAGTGACGGGCATCCATATTTCCTGCGCCTCGTTGAAGCAGGCCGCCGCCGCTTCGTGTACACGGAACAGGCTGACCACCGCACTGGTGTCAATGGCGATGCTACCAGCCTTGGTGACTCGATTCGATGCGTTCACTGCTTTCGTTGATGGCGCGTTCAAAGCGGTCGGCTTCTTCCTTGGTGAGGCATCCCGCCAGGTCGTCGAAGCGGCCTTTAGTGGGCTTGCTCAAGGAGTCAATGTAATGCGCGACCGCCTCGATCTTGTCCTCGGGCAAGACCTTCAGTTTTTCAACGGTGGCTTCTAAAACGCTCATGCTATCACTATCGGCGATAAAGGTCATTTTGGCAAGCTTTAGTCAGGCTTCGCCTGGGGCCTCTTCCAGAAGCACATCCAGGGTGGTGTTGGCCATCTTGGCGGGGCGCTTGCCCTTCGCATGAACATCGAGCTGCTCGCGCAGGACGCGATTTTCCCCGACCAGATATTCGATCACGCGCTGCTGTTGGCGGTTCATCACTTCGGCTTAGCTCAGCACAGGCCATCCTGCCATCATCGTCACGAAAAGTAGTGCTTGCGGTTTCAAGCGGAAAACTTCAAAAAATCATAAGTTGCTGTCAAGCAAGGGCGAATTCGATAATCGCACCCTCCACTGGCTTTGGCAATGGAACATGAGTTTGCGCTCTAGCTTGTGGTTTGAGATCCCACGATGAGTAGAAACGTGGTTTGATGTCCGTAACGCATCCTGCCTTACCTCCCGTCGGAAATCCTGAAGAAACGGTGGGGGCCGTAAATTGGAAACTCAGCCTCATAGGTTCCCCAATCGAGAAAACGATCGATCAGCCGCAATTGTGACGGGCTGACGGGCTGCCAGTCCGGTTCTCTCAGTGAATCGGTTGCTTCGATTGCGGCACCTTCGCTCAACCATCCTTCCCGTAGGTCGAACTCTAGCGCCACGGTAGTACCTTGGGCCCGGATTCCCTGGTACTCGATCGGGAACGAACCATCCGGAGTACTTGTGTTTCCGTAGGCCCAGAATCGCGTTGGGAGATCATCCCCGGATTCAGCCGTGACCCCTTCCATCCAGGCAAAAAGGAGCTGTCGGAGTTCCCGGAATTTGTAGGGATGGCTCGTCGCGAGGTTCGTTGTTTCACCAAGGTCCTCGGCAAGATTGTAGAGTTCGTAGTCATTCCGGCGAACGTATAGCTTCCAGTCCCCGGAGCGCACGGCATATTCCCCATTCTCGCCTTCACTCCAGAACAGAGCCTCGTGCAAGGCATCGACCTCCCCTTCGATCAACGGCAACCAGCTTTTCCCGTCGAAGGCTTCAAAACCGTGCACCGGAAGGATCCCGGCGGCGTCGAGGACCGTCGGGAGGATGTCGACTGAAGAAACGATGGCGTCGATGGTGCGGCCCGACTCTTGCCCGATCCCGGCGGGCCAGGTCAACGACATCGGAACCCGGACGCCACCCTCGTAATTGAACTGCTTGCGGCCACGCAATGGTGCATTTGCTGCATGATTGATGGCGATGCCCCCGTTGTCGGACCAAAAGAAGACCATGGTATTGTCCAGGACCCCTTCGCTGCGAAGGGTGTCGATAACGCGACCGACTCCTTCGTCGAGGTGGTAGAGCATCGCAAGGTATTCCGCCCGCCGCATCCTGATCGCATCCCGCTCGGCTTCGGTATCACGGCGCTCCGGCGACTGGTCGGTGGGACTTTGCCACATATCCGGATAGTTAGCATAGAACCATTCCGGATCTGGGAACCAACCAGGGTCTCCTTCGGAAAGCCCCTCGGGTGAAGAAGGGGCCTCATAGGGCCCGTGGACCGCACTGTAAGCAAGGTGTACATAGAAAGGACGCTCCTGGGCCGCTTGACGGGAGATAAAATCACAGGCCTCGTCGGTGAAGCGAGTCGTCAAGTAGGTATCCACCGAGTCTCCGTCCGCAATTCCATCAATGGGTGTCTGCGAATCGTGGCGGTAGAAATCCTCATAGAAGCCCTCTTCGTAGTTCCAGTAACTCTGCCCTCCGAGATTGAGGAATCCGTAGACCTCATCGAACCCCCGGTTCATCGGATGGGCGGTCGCGGAGGCCGGATCCACGAGAGCTCCGTAATCATCCGCAGGATTGGTGTTGGTTCCGAAATCGGTATAATCCCCATCATTGTTGCCGTCGATGGAGACGGTGACATTCTGATTGCGGCCATTATGCCATTTCCCAATCATGATGCAGGCGTAATCCTCCGCGTTGTCCCCCGGCTGTTTGAGTTGCTCGGCAAAGTTCGGGACCGAAACGGGAATCCCGCCGGCCCAGTTCACATCTTGTTCGAGGTGGAAACCAAGCCGCTGTTGTAGCTGTCCGCTGAGAAAACCCGAGCGCGAAGGCCCACAAATGTTCGCCGTGGCATAGGCATTTGAAAACCAGACACCGGAGTCGATCAAACGATCAATGTGAGGCGTTGAAACTTCGGGTGCCGAATAGGGATTGTGGCTGATGTCGGAGTACCCGAGGTCGTCGGCGATGATCACAACCACATTGGGCAAAGGATCCCGGGGAATGATATGGTAGAAGGATAGCGTTGTCGGCTCCGCAATGGGATATCCACCGGTCGAGCGGACACCGCTGATTCCCAGGGTATAGGTTGTCCCGCGGACCAGTC
>CAYQCG010000119.1:0-6344 GCA_964415925.1 uncultured Puniceicoccaceae bacterium
AGGTTGATATTGTCGAGGCAGGAGACATTGGAGCAGCCGTTAAACTGAAGGATACCCACACCTGCAACACACTTTGCGATCCAAAGCGCAAAGTAAAGCTAGTGGAAGTCGTCTATCCCAAACCCAATATCCATGGTGCTTTGCTTGTTACGAATAAAGGTGATGAGGACAAAATCGGGAACGGCCTGTCTACTCTTCATGAAGAAGATCCAACCTTTATCTACGAATACAATACCGAGACCGGACAAACCGTCCTGAGTGGCCAGGGAGAGTTGCATCTGCAAGTGCTGCTCGAGCGTTTAAAACGCCGTTTTAACGTTGACGTACAACTGATCCAGCCACGAGTTGCATTCCGTGAAACCATACGCTCGAAGGCCGAAAGTAAATACCGTCACAAGAAACAATCAGGCGGTGCGGGACAATTTGCCGAAGTCTGGATGCGGATCGAACCTTTGCCACGCGATTCGGGTATCGAGTTTACGGAAAGCCTCGTCGGCCAGAACGTTGACCGTATTTTCGTTCCCTCAGTTGAAAAGGGCATCAACGCCGCCTGCACCGAAGGTATCCTTGCCGGATACCGGGTTACAGACCTGAAGATTGATTTCTACGATGGAAAAATGCATCCGGTTGATTCAAAGGATATAGCCTTCCAGATTGCCGGCAAAGAGGCTTTCCGTGAAGCCTTCAAGGCTGCCAAACCGGTGCTTCTGGAGCCCATATGTAACGTGACTATCAAGAGACCGGAGGAAAATATGGGCGATGTAATGGGGGACATATCCTCACGACGGGGACGAATCCAGGGAATGGACAGTGATGGAAGGTTTCAAATCATCAAGGCGCAGATCCCGCAGACAGAACTCTATCGTTACAGTACAGTATTACGTTCACTAACCGGCGGGCGAGGATTGCACATGGAGTCATTCTCCCACTACGAGGAAATGCAGCGTGACCAACAGGAAAAGGTCATCGCTGCAACAGAAGCCAGTAAAAACGGGGGACATTAATTCCAAAAGAGGGAACTTCTACCTGCTACTTCAGGATCGAGAGGCTTGCATAGGAGACTTGCCCTGTTCAGCCTTATTGTGTGCACGAGATCAGCGTCACAACTGTTTTCTTATACGCCCTAGTAACAGCGATTGCCACGGGCCTGGGCGCATTGCCCTTTGCCTTCTTTGGCAAACAAGTAAAACGCTGGATTGGAGTCGCTAACGGCATGGCAGGAGGATTGATGCTCGCAGCCAGTTTCAGTCTTGTGTATGAGGGATTCGAATACAATGTGTGGACCACTCTCCTGGGAATACTTACAGGCCTCGGTTTCATCCACTGGACACACCCGTTACTGGAAAACCGTGACGGACTGAGCATCGCCAATCTGCAGGGAGCCGATGCCATGAAAGCGTTGATGATCATGGGCGTGATGACTTTGCACTCATTCAGCGAAGGTGTGGGAGTCGGCGTCTCATTTGGAGGTGGTGAGAAACTGGGTGTCTTCATCACTCTCGCCATTGCACTGCACAATGTGCCAGAGGGACTGGCGATCTCACTCATTCTGGTACCCAGAGGCTTCAGTGTTGCTAAAGCTGCCTGGTGGTCGATTATATCAAGTCTGCCACAGCCCCTGATGGCAGTTCCGGCATTCCTCTTTGTCGAAACATTTAGACCCTTCCTGCCAGTCGGTCTAGGCTTTGCTGCAGGAGCGATGATATGGATGGTCTTTGCAGAAATTATTCCCGAGGCTGAGAAGGAGGCTGGTTCTCATGCAATCGCAGTAACTGTAACGCTCTCTATAGTTGCCATGCTCGGATTCCAGCAGCTATTTTAAGCCTCACGGAAATAAAATGAAATTCCCTTAACGGCAATTAATTAATGAATCTGGTATATCTAAAACTGGCGGAAGACAGGGCGAAAGGCATCAACTCGCAGGTGATTGTCTGGCAAAAAGCAGCTGAACGACTGGGCTCTGCCGGTCTGAATGAACATCAGATCCGTGAACTGTTCAAGGCTTGCGAAGATGCACCTTCGGCAGGATTGCTAGCGATCCTGCTGAACGATGAAGGATCTGCCGGGTATGACCTACTGCATGAAACAGTTAATGATTCAGACTTTTCGATGGAAGACTGGTGCCATGCCCTCGTCCAATACACACGCTGGATTGAAGCGCATGGACATGAACCGGACATACGGAAAGCGATAGGATACGTGCATTGCTGTGCAATGGCGGAAAGCCTGTTACCCCTTGCCGACCGCACTGAAGAAATGCTCAACGAATTCGGTGTAGAGGATTGATGGCGAGTCCCTTTGTTTCCAATCCTTTTGTTACGCTCTGCCTGATTATTGGTTTGGGAATGGCACTGGGGAAAATCAAACTCGGTGGTCTCAGCTTGGGCAGCTCGGGAGTGCTTTTTCTTGCTTTGTTATCCGGGCACCTTGGCGGGGTTGTTCCGGAAGGAACCGGGATTTTCGGCCTAATCCTGTTTGTCTACTGCGTCGGGTTGGGAGCCGGGGGCCGTTTCTTTTCCGCCATGGCGAACGAAGGTTCAAGACTCGCCATACTGGGAGCTTTAATCGTTCTGACTGGCGGGGCGACTGCCTGGGCTTTGGCATTATTGCTGGACTTACCCTATGATCTGGCAACTGGCTTATTCGCAGGAGCTTTGACTAGCACCCCGGCTCTGGCGGCAGCTACGGATACCCTGAATGGTGATAGTGCGGCTGTTTCCATCGGATATGGTATCGCCTACCCCTTTGGCGTCGCAGGTGTTGTAATCTTTGTCCAGCTACTGCACCGGCTATTTAGGAAGGATCTGGATGTACTGGCTAAATCTGTAGAAGAAAAGCAGAAAGGCGATGAGCCTATCCTGTCCAAAGTTGTAGAGATCACTAACAAAAAGCTGGTTGGGCAAAAGATTGCTGAAAATCCCCTCATCAACTCCATGGGATGTCAGGTAACCCGCATTGTAAAGGAAGGTCGCTATGTCCCTCTTAGCTATGAAGACACCTTTATGACCGGGATGGAAATATATCTCGTAGGACAGGAAAGCCAGCTGCAAGTAGCTGCCGATTATCTTGGCATGGAGACAGTCGACCGCTTCGCCAGGGATACCGCACGTGAGCGCCGGCAACTCATTGTGAAGTCGAGTGACTTCTCCGGTAAATCGCTTCGTGATCTTCAGCTGCTGCGTGAATACCAGGTAGTCGTATCCCGGGTAACTCGACTTGGCATTACATTTGTCCCTACCCCAGAGACGAGGATCGAGAACAATGATGTCCTTACCACAGTGGGTCCACCGGATGCCCTTGAACGTCTGGCCAAGGCACTCGGACACCGCAACCAGGCTTTCGACGAGACCGACCTGCTTTCTCTCGGCTTCGGGTTGGCGGCAGGAATTTTCCTCGGCATGTTGCGCATCCAGCTTCCCGGAACAGCCCAAATTTCACTCGGTATGGCAGGAGGTCCGCTACTCGTCGGCCTCATACTGGGGCACTTTGGACGTGTTGGCTGGATTGTCGGCTTTATCCCTCGCCCAACAAGAGTCCTGTTGCAAGAACTGGGACTGGTACTTTTTCTTGCAGACGCTGGGGTCAAAGGAGGCAGTACACTTCTTGAAACGGTCCAGCTGCATGGTCCTTCGGTATTCCTGATGGGAGCCGCTGTCACGATTATTCCGCTAGCCATCACATTACCGATAGCCTTGAAGCTTCTGAAGATGAATCTGCTGCAAGCCCTCGGTGGCATCTGCGGGGGAATGACCAGTACCCCCGCACTAGGCGCACTCACTGCAAAAACAGATTCACAAGTCCCAGTCGTTTCCTACGCGACCGCCTACCCGATTGCACTCATCCTGATGACCATCGCGGCCAAGGTATTGTTAGGTGTGGCTGAGTAACTATATCACCAAACACTCGCCTGTCATTGCCTCGGGTTTCTCAACATCCATCAAATACAATACCGTGGGTGCGATATCTGCGAGCCGTCCTCCATCCTTGATTATGAGGTCCTTAAGACCTGAGCCATAAATGACCAATTCCACCGGGTTCAGCGTGTGGGCTGTATGGGCACTCTTCGTCTCCGGAACATACATCTGGTCCGAATTCCCGTGATCGGCAGTAATAACCGCACGTCCCTCAACAAGATCAATTGCTTCAAGAATGTCGCGCAGGCATTCATCGACGACCTCGCAGGCCTTGATGGCAGCATCCTGGTTCCCTGTATGACCTACCATATCCGGGTTGGCAAAATTAATCACGACAAGTCCGTATTTTCCGCTCTTGATTGCCTTTACTGCAGCATCGCGGATCCCGTAAGCGCTCATTTCCGGTGCTTCATCATAGGTCTTGACTTCCTTGTTACTGGGAATCAGCTCCCGCTCCTCGCCGTCAAAGGGCTCTTCGCGGTAATCATTAAAAAAGAAAGTCACATGTGGGAATTTCTCTGTCTCGGCAGTGCGGAATTGCGGTATCGATAAATTGGAGACAATCTGTCCAAGGATATGCGGCATCTTGGGGGGCTTTGTGAAGATGATCTTGTCACATAGGCCCTCCTGGTAATTGGTCAGGATGGCGTAGTAAAGATCCAGCTTCTGTCCTCTGTCAAAACCGTCGAAACCCTCCTCAATGAAGGCACGGGTCAGTTCACGCGGGCGATCCCCACGGAAGTTAAAGAAGATTACGGCATCACCATCCTCAACCAATGCCAGCGGCTTGCCATCATCCCCGGCAACAGCAGTCGGCTCGATGAACTCATCCCCTTTTTGCGAGGCAGAGAGCGGATTATCGTAGTATCCCCGGACCGCTTCCTCTGCGCTTTTTGCCATTCGCTCAATATTCCGGCCTGTCAGGCAATCATAGGCTTTCTGGACACGGTCCCAGCGTTTGTCACGGTCCATCGCCCAAAAACGTCCACACACGCTGGCAACTTGCCCCACTCCGTATTCGCGCATCTTTCCTTCCAACTCCCTGATGTATTCCATTCCGCTGGTTGGAGGTGTATCACGCCCGTCGGTGAAGGCATGGACAAAGACTTTTTCTACGTCGCACTCCTTTGCTATTCGCAGGAAACCATATAGATGCTCCAACATACTGTGCACCCCGGCATCCGAGACCAATCCGAAGAGATGGAGCTTACTGCCATTTTCTTTCACTTGCTGGAAGGCACCTTGCAGGACTTCGTTATCCTTTACCGTACCCTCCCGGAAGTTACGATTGATGCGGGCCAGTTCCTGTTCGACGATCCTTCCGGCCCCAATGTTCTGGTGCCCCACTTCACTGTTGCCCATAACCCCTTTAGGCAATCCAACATCCGGTCCACAGGCCATTAGCTCTGTCCGTGGCCACTCTGCAGTCAGCTTGTCAGAGCAGGGTGTATTAGCCAACTTGACAGCATTGTAGGCGTCCAGGGAGCTGTCGTGGTTCTCACCCCAGCCATCACGTATTATAAGAACAACAGGTTTACGACTCATGAGCGCTGTTTGAACATACCCGCATGCTCATGGCAAGGACGGATGAATTTTTACTTGCAAAGTATAATTTTGTGCCTTCAATAAATTTATTTTGAATAGTCAAAGTATTTCCTGCGTAACAATATTAATTTCCAGCAGATACATCCGATTTAGATTATGAAAGATATCAATATATGGATATTCGTATGAACGCCCATCGACTGATCCCTGTGCTTGGTTTGTTTCTTGCCACACTGCATGCGAAAGCCCAAACCACCGAGAGTCCGTATACCGTCGTAAAAGGGAGTTATGAGCTGGAGGTAAGCCCAATAGCCTATACCCGTAGCAAGGACAGTGGAATGCTCACTCAGTCTGCTACCTACGGTGCAATCACTTTCCGCACTGGCCTGCTGGAGAGGATGGATCTGCAGGTTGTTTTCGATGCCTATACCCGCGAATCAGAAAGGCTTGATAGTGCATTTATTGGTCGCACCAACGGATTTTCTGACATCACCCTCCTTATCAATACAAATTTGTGGGGCAACAAGGGCGGCAATGACGCCCTCTCTTTCTACAGCTACATCTCCATTCCCACAAAATCTGACCACAGCGCACGCTACATTCAAGGTGGATTTATAATACGATACCAACATACCCTCTTCGAAGGTTTGTTTGTTGGAAGTCATTTACAGGCTGACTTGGTTCGAGATATGGAAGGTCAGGACTACGATGTAGAACTCGTCCATACTTTACTTCTGGGAAATGAGGTTACTGATCGTATTACGGTTTTTGGTGAATACCTCGGTATTGCTGGCCTGGATAATGACTTTATTTACCAAGCCTACATGAGCAGTGGTTTTGTGACAGTAGTGAGTGACAATCTGGAAATAGAAACCACCCTTCTTT
>CAYQCG010000120.1:0-6339 GCA_964415925.1 uncultured Puniceicoccaceae bacterium
CGCTGATGACCCAGATCAAAAAGCGCATGATAGATCAGGACATTCCAATGCCGATCTAGTTTATGAGGACCTCAATTAATGTATTCTTATCAGATTCCAACGTTGCCCGGATATTTACAGGTTCCTGATTAAATTCAAAGTCGAAGTCAAAGGCCATGCGGGCATGCTTCCGGGTCACCTGCCTGATTTCGAGGTTTTTATATTTTGATAAATCCGATTCAGGGGCAAACTGAATGATAAAATCAAGGAACTCATCTTCATGAGAAGGCCAACGGCCATTCTCCAGTTTATAAATATAGAGAAGAAAGCCCATGGCGAGGGGGTAAGAGCCGAGCGATTCCTCGACCTTGTTCCAGTTGAGCGTTCCACTCTCGACCCCTTCTATAAGGCGGTTCAGGAATGCCTGGGTTTCCTCTTCAGAATAATTACTGTCTACTGCGATAGGCTCAATTTTGTAATGCAAGCTGTAACAGGATGCTTGAAAAAATGATTCAAACAGGAGCAAAAGAAACACTATAAGATTTCTACACTTCAAGAAATCTATTGCATTTTTCAGACTTCGAAAAGAAGCCGTGTGGGGTCCTCGATTGCTTCCTTGATCCGGTAAAGGAAGGTGACGGCCTCCTTGCCGTCTATGATGCGGTGGTCATACGAATGGGCCAAATACATCATCGGTCTGATCACAACTTGCCCGTCCCGGGCCACAGGTCGATCCTGTATGGTATGCATGCCTAGAATGCCGCTTTGAGGCATGTTTACAATAGGGGTGGAGAGCATGGAGCCGAAGATTCCGCCATTTGTAATCGTAAATACACCTCCCTGGATATCTTCGATCTCTATCTTGCCGTCACGGGCCTTCTCTGCGAATTCGTGGATGCCTTTTTCAATCTCGGCAAAGGATTTTTGATCACAATCGCGGACAACGGGCACTAAGAGGCCACGGTCTGTGCTGACAGCAACCCCAATGTCATAAAAATGATTCTGCACGAGTTCACTTCCGTGAATCTGGGAGTTAACCGCAGGGACCGATTTAAGAGCATGAACACACGCCTTAACAAAAAATGACATGAAGCCCAGTTTGACGTTATAACGTTTCTGGAATTCTTCCTTATACTGTTTGCGAAGATTGATGACAGCGCTCATGTCGACCTCATTAAAGGTAGTCAGTAAGGCGGCTGTATTCTGGGCTTCCACCAGACGCTGGGCAATACGCTGTCGCATGGGCGACATTTTGCGTCGCGTGGTGCGGGTATCCTGAGGTTTCTTTTCCCCCTCATCACTCTTTTGGGATGATACTGCAGTTTGTGTGGTGTCGGACGAACTGTCGGGCTTACGGTCTTCTATCTCTGTTGCAGGTTCCTGCTCTTCTTCTTTTTTTACAGATTCTTCCTCTTTATTCTTTTGTGCCTCCAGCATATCACCCTTGGTCACACGTCCGCCTTTGCCGCTCCCTTCGACCGTTGATGGATCAATTCCCGACTCATCGGCAATACGTTGGACTGAAGGTGGATATTTTTCCTTTTTCGCTTCTTTTCCGTTAGTGGACGTATCTACCTTATCAGATTCTTCTTCTTCCTTTTGTGGTTTTTCATCTGCCGCTGGCGGTTCCTTTTCACTCTCTTCCTTATTATCCCCTGTCTCTTGCTCTTTTTCCCGGGAACCATTTGAGCCGGCCTTGGCATTCTCATCGATCTCAGCCACAACCTGGCCGATTTCGACCTCTTCCCCTTCTTCGACTTTCAGGCTGATGACGCCATCTGTTTCGGCGTTGGCGTCGGACGTGATCTTATCCGTCTCGAGTTCAAAGAGTGGGTCTTCTTTTTTGACGAAATCGCCGTCCTTTACATGCCAGGTAGCCAGTATGCCACTGGTAATCGATTCTCCCATGCTGGGAACTTTTACTTCTTTGCTCATTGAATTATTCGCTCGCTAATTAATCGTTACCTTTTGCAAAAACAATCTTCAAACGCTCGTTCATCTCCGCTTCGGATAACTCTTCCTTGTGTGTTGCAATGGTCCAGCGGTAGCCGAAGGGATCGATCAAGAGTCCCGAACGGTCTCCCCAAAACTGATCCATAACGGGCTGTAATTCCTCGGCTCCGGCCTCAATCGCCTGTTGGAAAAGAGCGTCACAATTTTCGGTGTAAATCATGAGTAAGGAAGGACAGCCGCCGATGGTCTTTGGGCTCAAAGCGCCCCATTCGGGAGCCTCTTCGGACATGAAGACAGGAGAATTACCTACCGTAAACTGACAGTGGACGATCAATCCGTCCGGTCCCTCGTAGCGGTTGTTGACCACCGCATTGAAAGCCTTCTGATAGAAATCCAGTGCCTCGGCTGCACCTTTCACCGTCAGTGAGGGTGTTATCGAGTGAAAGCCTTGGGGGATGGGTGATACCATGTTACCTGAATACCTTTACTGTATCTGGTGGAGCTTCGGCAACACCAGAATGTGTTAATCACCGAATGCGCTTTTGACCAGCTGTTCCTGTTCAAGCTTGTGGATATGCAGGGATCCAACAGCAGGGCTGGCACTTGGTTGGCGGCCGGCATACCGGGGCTTCATTTTCGTCAGGTCTGTCAATATCGGTTTAATAAAGGTCCAGGCTCCCATGTTATGGGGTTCTTCCTGGCACCATACAATTTCTTTCAGGCCTTCATATTTTGAAAAGATTGAGTCGAAGCTTTTGGTATCAAAAGGATAGTACTGCTCTATCCGTATAATTGACGTATCTTTTATCTTGTTATCCCTGCGGTAGCGGATGAGGTCAAAATAGACTTTGCCGGAACAAAAGACTAAACGATCGGTTTTTCTGGCAGGTTCGTTATCGTCCAGGATATAGGAAAAGCCGCTGTCCGTGAAATCAGACAATTTGGAAGTGCATTCCTTGTGTCGAAGCAGGCTTTTTGGTGACATAATTACCAGTGGCTTGCGAAAATTTCGACGCATCTGGCGGCGAAGAATATGAAAATACTGCGCGGGTGAGGTCAGGTTGGCGACTTCAATATTATCTTCCGCACAGGCTTGAAGGAATCTTTCCAGACGGGCTGAAGAATGCTCAGGTCCCTGTCCCTCGTAGCCGTGGGGGAGGAGCATGACAAGGCCGCTGATCCGCTGCCACTTTGATTCACTGCTCGTGATAAACTGGTCGATGACTACCTGCGCGCCGTTCACAAAGTCTCCGAACTGCGCTTCCCACATGCAGAGCATTTGGGGGTAATCGAGAGAATAACCGTAGTCAAAGCCTAGGACCGCCGCTTCGGAAAGAAGGGAATTGTGGACGCACAGACGTGCCTTCTTGTCCGGTAAATTATCCATCAGGGGCATGAAATGCTTCTTGGACTCAACATCGACCAGTACTGCGTGCCGGTGACTGAAAGTGCCGCGTGCCGAATCCTGCCCGGATAAACGCACGGGAGTACCTTCGAGCATCAGGGTTCCCCAGGCCAGTTGCTCCGCAAAACCCCAGTCTATCCCCGAATCTTCTTCGTAAGCCTTGGCCCGGGATTTGAAAAGCCGAGCGATTTTGGGATTAGCCTTGAAGCTTTCTGGAAGTTTGTAGAGAGCTTCGGCCGCTTTATTCAGATTTACACGACTGACCGCAGTATTAAAGGGTCCAAAGCTGTAGTCCGGCTGATAGACAGCGGTCGATCCTTTGAAGACGGCCCTGCCATTGTCTTTTTCTTCCGCCTTCTTGGTTCTTTCAAATGCTGTATCGAGAATTTTGAGGTGCTTGTCCCTGAGTTTCTCTTCCTCTTCGCTGGTTAAGTCTCCGCTTTTGTGTAGTTTCTTGGAGTAAGTTTCGCTGATCAGCGGATGGTTTTTGATCTGCCGATAGAGCAATGGCTGGGTGAAAGCCGGTTCGTCAGATTCGTTGTGACCGTGCCTGCGGTAGCAATAGACATCAATCACCACATCGCAGCGGAATTCCTGGCGATACTTCAGGGCTAATTCGGAGACCCAGAGCAAGGCGAGGGGATCATCCCCGTTGACGTGGAAGATGGGTGCCTCGATCATCTTGGCGATGTCTGTGCAATAGAGACTGGAGCGGGCTTCCGAGGGGTCCGTGGTGAATCCGATCTGATTGTTGATGACATAATGGAGGGTGCCTCCGGTAGTGTAGCCTTGAAGCTGGGAAAAGTTGAGAACTTCG
Source organism: uncultured Puniceicoccaceae bacterium (assembly GCA_964415925.1). GTDB lineage: Bacteria > Verrucomicrobiota > Verrucomicrobiia > Opitutales > Oceanipulchritudinaceae > CAYQCG01. The sequence continues at coordinate 4,155 of CAYQCG010000120.1, forward strand.
GCGACCACTCCCTGGCCGGCAAAGGCGGCATCTCCGTGAATCAGCAATGGTATGACCCTTGAGCGGTTTTCCGTATCTCCCAGTATGCGTTGCCGGGCCCTGACACGTCCTTCCACAACCGAATTGACCGCCTCGAGATGGCTTGGATTGGCGGCAAGTTGGACAACCATGGATTCCTGGCGTGAATTTTGCACAATGGCATCGAATCCAAGGTGGTATTTTACGTCTCCATCACCATGAGTTGTTTCAGGTATGTAGTTTTCGGAGAATTCGTGGAAAATGTATTCGTAGGATTTACCCAGGATGTTGGCCAGGACGTTCAGCCGGCCTCGGTGGGCCATTCCCATGACGATTTCCTCTACTCCCGTTGAGGGGCCGATTTCAATCAGGTGGTCGAGTGCCGCGATAACGGACTCGCCACCTTCGAGACCGAAACGCTTCTGTCCTACATAGCGGGTATGAAGGAATTTCTCGAAAGCTTCCGCCTGGACGATCTTGTCGAGAGCACGCAGTTTTATATCCTTGCTGAAATTGGGGTGGTTGAGGATCGGTTCCATCTTCGACTGGAGCCAACGACGACGTGGGGTTTCCTGAATATGGAGGTATTCCACGCCGATGGAACTGCAATAGGTTCGCGTCAGCTTGTCGAATAGCTCGGCGACACTCATACGCTGATCGCCCAGATAGTTGCCTGTACTATAGCGCTCTTCCAGTTCGGTCTTCTCGAATCCCAGACGCCTGAGCTTTAAACGCGGATTTTTCGGTGCTTCAACGAACAGGGGGTTGTAGTTTGCCTGGGTATGCCCGATAGAACGAAAAGCATAGATCATTCCCGTGAAACGCGCCTGTTTCCTTGCGAATTCGAATACATTCAGGGGAGGTGCGAGCTCTCCGGAAGACTGTGCAATGGCTGGCTGACTTGCCTCAGCCCCGTTCGTGTGCCCGTTCAGGGCAAGTTCGAAACCTTCGTAGAAAGCCTGCCAATCCGCATCCAGTGCCTCTGGATTCTCCTTCCAGAGGTCATAATTCTGATCAATAATATCCGCGTTCCAGCGATTTGCGAAAGTAGATTGCTTCATGTATGCAAGACCCGTTACCTGCTATAGTATACCCGATAATAATTACACCGCACAACAGTCTATGACAAGCGAGATCGGTAAGGTTTCCTTATCCTTTTCGATTAAGCACTTATAATATGAATCAGAATTTGAAAAATCGTATCACACAGGCCCTGGAAACAATAACCGGGCAGAAGGGGCAACCGGAGAGGCAAGATTTGCTCAAGGCCATGAGAGAGCTTGACGGCTATAAGGATGATGCAGAAATTCCGGCCCGGTTGCAGCACTTTTTGCAGGGTCGCAGCTATCAGAAAGCCTGGCAGTATCTACAGGGTGAATTACCGCCATCCGGTTCATGTTCGGGTAAGACATGAAGCGACGTGACCGCATCGATACCTCCGGTCAGGCCAGTGACAGCCTGGATATTAATCCCTTTGGCAATTTGAGCAGTGAAGGTCTGCCGGAAGGAACCAAGCGGACTGAAAGGAAGGCAGCGGTTGATTCTTCCAGGTCCTCCAAAGCAGGTAAACGCGGACGCGTAGACATACGAAGAGAGAAAAAGGGGCGAGGCGGCAAAACCGTGACGACTCTGACTTTCGAGAACCTCCGGGATCCCAACCAGTTGAATGATATCTGCAAACAATTGCAGTCTCAGCTGGGTATTGGTGGAAGCGTCAAGCAGGGCGTTATTCTATTACAGGGGGATGTTCGTGACCGGATTACAGGAACACTGGAAAGCAAAGGTTTCAGGGCGGTTCTATCAGGTGGATAAAAAACGACTGAGGTTATTCTCAGGTTATTCACAATTAAATAAGTGTATATTTGGATAATTCTCATCCACGTAATCTTTACAGTTATGTTACGTAATAAGTGGGGTATCCTAGTAAAGATAGAAGTAAAGTAGATTAAACTGCGTTGTGGAGATATCTTATCTATCTGTATAACAATGACAAGTGACACAGTAACTGGTCTTTGAGAGGTTCTTCTAAAACAGTCAGTATAACTTATGCTTTCATATGCATATACTTAACCTAATCTAAACAAAGTATATGCATACCCTTATCTGTGGGAATTTTTATTCGCAGCATTTCTTGTTTGTGATAAGGAACAAATCCTTGCCTTGGGAA
>CAYQCG010000121.1:0-6330 GCA_964415925.1 uncultured Puniceicoccaceae bacterium
GCGTTAGCCTTTTGACCGGTCAGACCCCGCAGCGCTCGGGTGTTCCGGGTAACGTCGGGGCGTCTTCCCTCGAAAATGGCCTCGACGCGGAAAAATTCACCATGGTTGATCTCTTTAAAAACGCTGGTTACCAGGCTGGCCATATCGGGAAATGGCACATGGGATACGCAGTCGACAAGCAGCCTCTGGCGCATGGATTCGATTACAGCTTCGGCCACCTCGTCGGCTGTATCGATAACTACTCCCACTTCTTCTACTGGAATGGCCCCAACCGCCATGACCTTTACCGCAACGGCAGGGAAGTCTTTCACGATGGCGAGTTCTTCCCCGAAATTATGCTCAAGGAAGCCAATAACTTCATCACCGAAAACAAGGATCAACCTTTCTTCCTCTTCTTCGCCATGAACACCCCCCATTACCCCTACCAGGGTTTCCCCAAGTGGCTTCAATACTACGACCGGAAAGGTGTTCCTTATCCACGAAACCTCTATGCCGCGTTCCTTAGCACACAGGACGAAATCATTGGACAGCTCATCAAGCATATCAACGATCTCGGCCTCCGTGAAAACACCATCATCATCTTCCAGTCCGACAACGGTCACTCTACCGAGGAAAGGGCACACTTCGGAGGCGGCAGCGCAGGCATCTACAGGGGGGCCAAACAATCCCTCTTCGAGGGCGGTATACGCGTTCCCTCCGCCATCAGTTGGCCTGGCACTCTCAAGTCTGGTCAAGTCCGTAATCAAATGGCCGTCAACACCGACTGGCTGCCCACCCTCGCCGAGCTGTGTAACCTTGAAATGGATACATCAGACCTCGACGGCCGCAGCCTCATCGACGTTATCAACGATCCCAACGCACCCAGCTCCCACGTGGACGGCTACTGTTGGGAATTCAAGGAACACTGGGTCGCACGCAAAGGTAAGTGGAAACTGCTCGGCAATCCCGTCGATACGACCACGCGACCGCAAGTTTTCCTTAAGGACAAGTTCTTTCTCGTCAACCTCGAAGAGGATCCCAGTGAGCAGACAAACCTTGCCCACCAGTATCCGGACATCGTCGATTCACTCCGTAAACAATACCTGAGCTGGAAAAAACAGCTGAAATAAGCATGCTAAACACCATACGGTTTCACTCTTTACTGTTAACCTTAGCTACGGTCACGTTTGTTCAGGTAGTCTCTGCTCAGACAGCCTCAAGACCTAACATCCTTTTCGCCATTGCGGACGATCAGTCGTATCCCTACGCCTCTGCCTACGGAACGTCTGGAATCAATACCCCCGCCTTTGATCGTCTGGCTAATTCCGGAGTGCTCTTTCATAATGCTTTCGTCCCGGCACCGCAATGCAGTCCCTGTCGCGCCGCTATCCTCACCGGTCGTAATATCTGGCAATTAGAGGAAGCAGGAACACATGGCAGTTACTTCCCAAGGAAATTCCCGGTTTTTACTCGGGCGCTTGAGGATGCCGGTTATCATGTAGGTTTTACCGGTAAACCCTGGAGTCCAGGAAATTGGGAGGATCAAGGCTGGGAGCGCAATCCGGTCGGTGACGAATATAGTCGCTATACTCTCGAGAAACCCACCGGCAGTATCAGCCAGAAAGACTATGCCAGGAATTTTGCTGATTTCCTCAGCAAACGTGGAAAACAACAGCCCTTCTTCTTCTGGTATGGTGCTCATGAACCACACCGCACTTACGAATACGGTTCGGGACTCAAAAACGGAAAAAATTTGAAGGATGCATTCGTGCCACCATTCCTCCCAGACAGTGAAGTCACCCGTAATGATGTCATGGATTATGTGCTCGAGATCGAATGGTTCGACAAACATTTGGGGCTGATGCTCGAAATGCTCGAGGAAAAAGGAGAACTGGAAAACACCATCGTCGTTGTGACTGCGGACAACGGTATGCCTTTCCCATACGCCAAGGCTAACCTTCAGGAATACGGCACACATGTCCCCCTCGTCATTTCAGGTCCTGCCTTCTTTGCCGGAGCACGCAACTCACTCTCTCCGGTCAGTCTGATTGACCTTGCCCCCACCTTCCTGGAATTCGCAGGCGTTGACGACTTTCCCGGTATTGCCGGAAAAAGCCTTCAGCCACACTTGATCAGGGGGTATAAGCACCGAGACTGGGTATTGACAGGTCGCGAGCGTCATACCCATGCACGGCCGGATAACCTCGGCTACCCCTCAAGATCCATCCGCACCGCAGAATTTCATTATATTTGGAATATCAAGCCGGAGCGCTGGCCGGCCGGTATCCCGCCACCAACCGATCTCGAACAAAAATACTTCCACGGAACCTTCTCCACTGGCTTTAAATCCATTGGGCTGGGATTCGCTGATATTGACGACGGTCCTTCCAAGGAATTTATGTTGAATAATCGCCATGAATATCCAGAGGCGTTCTTTTTGGGTTTCCAGAAACGTCCTGCCGAACAACTCTACGACGTTCGCAATGATCCCTGGTGCTTACACAATCTTGCAATGAACCCGCACTATGACAACATCAAGTCTCACTTACGGATGACCTTGATGAAGCAACTGCATATCCAGGGCGACCCCCGTGTCATGGGTAACGGCGATATCTTTGAATCTTACCCGCGTTTCGGATCCATGCGTTATTTCCCTGGCTTTAAGGAACGCGGGGAGTATAACCCTGCATTTAGTAATCGTAATTATCCTCCCACCCATTCCCCATGAAGTCTGCCATACTCTCCTTTTTTATCTGCTCCTTTATCCTGCACCCACTGAGCGCCAGGGAATTACCCAACATCATCTACATCCTTGCCGATGACCTGGGATACGGTGACGTTTCCGTCAATAATCCCCGCTCTAAAATACAAACTCCACATATCGACCGCCTGGCTTCAGAAGGAATACGCTTTACCGATGCCCATACCCCCGACTCCGTTTGCACGCCCACCCGCTACGCCATCATGACCGGGCAATACTGCTGGCGGACTCCCCTCAAACAGGGAGTCACCTGGAGCTATGGCCGCGTTTTCCTCGAAGAGGGTAAACTCACCGTCGCTTCACTGCTCAAGCAGCACGGCTACAATACCGCCGTCATTGGTAAATGGCACCTCGGACTCGACTGGGGCCTCAAGACCAGTCTGGAAAAAGCCCTTGCTGACCCGGATAACTGGGACAACCGCAATGGCCTTGTCATGAACATGAACGCAGACCTGATCGACTTTACTAAACCGATTGGCCGTGGCCCTAAAGACTTCGGCTTTGATTACTCCTACGTCCTGCCGGCTTCCCTCGATATACCACCCTATTGCTACGTCGAAAATCATCGGGTCGTCGAAGTTCCTTCTAACACGACTCAAGGCAACGACCTCGACCAAGGATACGCCATGGCTTTCTGGCGTGAGGGTAAAATAGCCCCAGGGTTCGATTTCTACGATGTCCTGCCCAACTTCGCCCGCCGGGCTGTCGATTATATCGAGGACAACGCAGACTCGGATGAGCCCTTCTTCCTTTACCTGCCTCTGGCCGCCCCCCACACCCCATGGGTCCCCACCGACGATTACAACGATACCTCGGGTGCCGGCATGTATGGTGACTTCGTCCAGATGGTCGACGCTGAAGTCGGGCGAATTCTCGATGCACTTCGCGACGAAGGTATTGAGGAAAATACTTTGGTAATCTTTACCAGCGATAACGGCCCTTACTGGTTGCCCAACCTGCGTGACCGCTACGATCACGACGCCGCTTATCATTACCGTGGCATGAAAGGCGATATCTGGGAAGGCGGCCATCGCGTCCCTTACATCGTTCGCTGGCCCCGTCAAATTGAAGCCGGAAAGGTTACTCCTGCCCTCACCTCCCTGACACACTTTATGGCCACCTGTGCCGATATCCTACAGCTGCCCGATCCCGATCGCTATGGTGAGGACAGCTCCAGCGTCCTCCCCGTCTTCATGGGAATTAGCGACACAGTCCCCGGTCAACCGGGTATCATGATGCATTCTTCCAATGCCCATTTTGCTTACCGGCTCGGAGACTGGAAATACATCGAGAAACGCGGATCCGGTGGCTTTTCCAATCCCGTATCCTTTAATGTCAGGCAGGGTGAGCCCACTGCACAACTCTACAACCTGAAATCCGATCCCTCTGAATCCCGTAACCTTTTCTACAAGGAGCCGGAAAAGGTCGATGAAATGCAGCGCAAACTTAATTTAATAAGAGGAGGTGATGCTGCCTCATATGAATAGGTTCCTTACCTTCACTTTTGCAATATTTCTGGGTTTACATTGTTTCCTCCAGGCAAGGGATTCTTCTCAACCGAACATTCTCTGGCTCTCTACTGAAGATATCGGGCCGCATTTGGGATGTTATGGCGATGATTTGGCTCATACACCAAGACTCGATGCCTTGGCTTCAGAAGGTATCCGTTTTACTCACGCCTACACGGTTGCAGGCGTCTGTGCCGCCAACAGGTCCTGTATTATCACAGGGGTTTACCAGACGACCTTGGGCACACAACATATGCGCGCAGGAGGTGAGGGGACAGAACGCAGTATCATGCCCCGCAAACCGGATAATATCCATTGTTTTAGCAAGTATCTTCGTCAGGCAGGTTACTATTGCACCAACAATAGCAAGGAGGACTACAACTTTGTCCCGTCACGTGATGCATGGGACGAATCAAGTGTATCTGCGCATTGGCGCAACCGTAAAAACCCTGACCAGCCTTTCTTTGCCGTATTTAATTATTCGAATACACACGAAGGTTCAGTCCGCTCCACCGGAGATGCATACAATCGAAGAATACATCGTTTAAAACCTTCGCAACGACAGGTTGTTTCTGAAAACATACCTCCGCCTTTTCATCCCAATACTCCAACAGTCCGGGAAAACTGGGCTAAATACAGGGAATTAATCACAGGGTTGGATTACTGGATCGGTGATCATCTGGACGCACTTGAAGAAGAGGGTCTTTCTGAGAATACCATAGTGTTTTTCTGGTCTGATCACGGTGCAGGTTTACCACGATCAAAACGTTGGCTCTACGATTCCGGGACACATGTGCCTCTCATTGTTTACATACCTGAAAAATACCGCCACCTTGCACCGCATTTGCCAGGAAAAGCGGACAATCGACTTGTTAGCAGTATTGATTTTGCCCCAACTGTATTGGCGCTTTGCAGTCTGCATGTTCCGCAATACATGCAGGGTAGGGATTTCCTTTCGCTTCAAAAAGGTGAACCGCGCGGATATGTATTTGGGGCGCGTGACCGGATGGACGATCGCTATGATATAATACGGATGGTACGTAATCACCGGTACAAATACATTCGTAACTACGAGCCTTATAAACCTTACGATCAATACATGAATACCGCGGAGCGAAGCCCAGTGAAGCAGGAACTCCGCCGGCTTGCCAGTAAAGATGCACTCGACCCTGGGCAACATTGGGTTGTTGCACATCAGAAACCTGTAGAGGAACTTTATGATACACTTCACGACCCACATGAACTGATTAATCTGGCCAACTCACCTCAGCACCACCTCATCCTTGTAGAAATGCGTACGATCCACGAAGAGTGGATGATTCAAACCTCGGATACAGGCCTCATCCCTGAATCTGAACTCGTAAGGATGGAAAGTATTTACGGTTCCAGATATGAAATTGCACCTTCGATCGAAGAAGAGCACCCTGGATTCCTCAAAAAATTAAGGAATATAGCCATTGTTGCCGGTAAACCCTCCAATAAAAACATTCAACAAATGATAAAGGGATTGCAGGAAAAATCACCTTCCATGCGATATTGGGCCTGTATTGGTTTAGGTGAATTCGAAGCTGCAGATAGAAGTGTTTTGGATTTATTATTTAGGCACTTAAATGACGCATCTCCCATTGTCCGTATTATCGCAGCACGTGCTCTATTCAAACACGAGGTCGGGCAGAATGAAGCGCTTGACGTTTTACGTGAAGCAGCACAGAGCGATCTGGAGTGGGTCCGTTTGAAAGCAGTTATCGTATTGGATGAAATCGGCGAAAAAGCACGTCCAGCCATTCCCGAACTGCAGAAAGCACGTCAGGATACCCATAACAAGTATGTTGTACGGGTGGCCAATCGGGCACTGAACCAATTACTGGTACAGGACAGGCAGGTACGTTAATCAAAATGAAAAAATCCCGCTTTATTCGGGCCTGCCTGCCTTTTCTGGCACATTTTCATTTGCATGCAGAAATTTCCCTGAATGTAGATTGGGAGGAATTCCTCAAAAAGCATGATATCATATGGGAACGTCTGCCCGAAGTCTGGACCGAAGCACCCTTTCTAGGTAATGGAATGATGGGTACGATGGTC
>CAYQCG010000122.1:0-6323 GCA_964415925.1 uncultured Puniceicoccaceae bacterium
CCTTCCAGCATGGACTTAATGGGAGACATGTAGCCGTAGGTCGGCGCGGTGACGTAACTGGAGATGCCAATGGCCACGACCGAGGCATCCGGGTGCATGTGCGGCTTAAAGGCATTGGCCAACTCGACGAGTGAGAAAGCGCTGATCTGGGTGGCCTGCAGGAAGTCCTCCCGGTTGGTCTGGTGGAAAGGCTTGAAGCCCTCGCTATAGTTGGCAAAGGCAATGGAGTGGACGAGACCGTCAATGGGACCGTGTACCTCCCCTACTCTACGCGCTAGCTCTGCGATCTGATTCTTATCCTCGACATTGCAAGAGTATACAGGCCGGTCCTGCAGCAGCTTTTGTAAATCCTCCAAACGCTCACTGTTGCGGAGGCTGTAAACAACGGAAGCGCCGTTAGACTCCAAGGTCTGAGCAATGGCCCAGGCGACGCTTTTCTTGTTGGCGACCCCAATGACGAGGAAAGTTTTGTCTTTCAGGTTATCCACGAAAATTTTCGACAGGATTATACAGGATTATGTTCTGTATGTGTCTTTAGTTGATTTACTTCAACGCGAGGGCGTATGTGCAGGTCATGGCGGTTTTGCCGTCGACGGTAATTTTTCCGGTCATGAAATTGAAGCCGCTGACGGTTTCTTTGAAGCGGACCTCAATACGGAGGGTGTCGCCTGGTTTTACGAGTTGCCTGAATTTGGCGTTCTCGATACGGGCAAGGATGGGTGTCTTGCCTGTGATATCTTCGCCAGCCGCTTTTATCCGCTCGATAAGAAAGACACTGGCAGCCTGGAAGCAGGCTTCGCAAAGGAGAACACCCGGCATGATGGGGTTGCCCGGGTAGTGTCCGGCGAAGTGCGGTTCATTCTCGCGCACGAGGCGCTCGCAGATGCAGTGCTCCGCGGACTTTTCAATGACTTTATCGACAAAGAGGAATGGCGGCTTATGGGGGATGGGAACTGCTTCGGAGGTCATTTACCCTGGCTTTCAGAACCGGCGCTTTCCTGAGCCCATTTCAAGGCTTCTTCTTCTGATTCGAAGACAGCGCGTTGCCAATTTGGATTAAAGAGTTTGGCGATTTCAACATATCTTTGGACTTCAGCGAGGACCTCAATGCTGGTAGCGATGAAGGCAACGTTCATTTTTTCCACATTCTGAATTTTGCTGGTGATCGAAGCGTATTGGGCGATGGCCGCCCGGTCTTTATCAGCCAGACGGGATTCCGAAACCCTGCTGCAGTCGACGAGGAAGTAAGTCAGGCTTTTAAAGCAGGGATCATCGAGGACTGAATCGAAGGTCTTGAAAAACTCTTCCAGATTAAAAACATCACCTGCATCAATTAAGAGGTGCGTGGGGTGCCAGATTGCGTGACTTGCCATTGTGGCGTGAGTATTAAGGACAATTAGAACTGTAAGCAAGTATTGATCTATACTGTGCTACCGGCCCTGGCATGCATAAACTGATCGACTTTATTTGCGGTGATGACGCCGTAATTGATAGTACCGAGCCAGCCGGACATGATGATGCCAACGCTACCCGCGTGGTAGAGGCCACGGATCTGCTCCGGCAACTGCTGCGAAACCTTCAGGCCCTCAAACTTGGTGCCAAAGCTGGTGCCACCGATGTGGCGGGTGAAATGGTGGACAGTGCGGGGAGTGGCGGCCTCGATATGGTCGACCTTGTCGCGGATATCGGGGATAAAGCGCTCGAGGCTGGCGAGGGCTTCGTCACAGAGCCGCTTCTTATGGTGCTGGTAGGTGAGGTCGTCCATATCCTGCCAGTGCTCCCAGCGCGAGTTGATGGAGGCGACAACGGCGTAGCGCGGCGGATCGAGGTGCGGACGGGTCTCCGGGTAGTAGAAACTGAAAGTGCGGCTGGTGGTGTGAAGGCCTGTTAGTTCATCCATGTCCAGTTCGGGCGAATCGCTGGTGAAAACGAGATCGCCGACCATGGGGATACTTTCGCCTTTCCTGATGCCCATGTAGACCTGGCATGAACTCCAGTTGACGCGGACAGCTTCAGCCTCCTTAACGAAGCCCGGCTGGAATTTGTCGATACCGACGAGACGTTTGATGGTGTTGACGACGTTGGCGTTGGAGAGAATGGCCTGACAGCCTATAGTATGGCGGGGCTGGTCACCACCGGTATTCTGGCTCCGTGCGACAACCCCCTTCACTTCGCCGTCCTCGACGAGGACCTCCTCGACGAGAGCGTTTTTCCGGACCACCACTCCATTGGCCTTAAGTTCGGCTATCATCTTTCTGACCAAGACATCTGTACCGCCCTGGAAGGTGTAAACACCCTTATTCATGAAGTTGGAGAACACGATGCCGTAGGTGATTGCCGGGTCGTGGAGGCCACTGCCGTTAGCGTAGGAAATGGGTTCCATGAGGAGGCGGTGGACGTCGCTGCGACCGGGGAAAAACTCTTCAAACATTTCGCCGGTCGTGCGACCGTCGTCATCATAGAAATTCATGGCCCGCAGGTGGTCGTAGAAGTTTTCCACATTCCGGCGGTCCTGTCCGAAGCGCTCCGTAAGAATATTGGTGAAATCAACGCGGTCGAAGGTCGTGCTGACATCGAACTGCGGGTTGATGAAGCGGACATGCTTGAGCTGGACGATGGCATCGGCGATTTCTTTCGTCCAGTATTTGCGGCAGCTTTTCACCATTCCGTGAGGAAAGCCATGGAGAGAGATGTCGAAGATGTGCCCACCGGGCCGCTTGAACCAGGTAGCCAGCCCACCGAACTGATAATGGTGTTCGAGCAGGCAAACGCGGTGACCTTGCTTGGCGAGGCAGTTAGCGGCAGTGAGCCCACCGAGGCCGCTGCCAATTACAATGATATCATATGCGGGCTCCAGACCCTCTAGCCAGTCTTTCGGCATCCTGAAAAGGAAATACCGGAGTTCTCAAAGGTCAAACACGCAGAACTAACTTGGCCGGCGAAAACGCCTGAAGGCTATCGCGGCAAAACCCGCGAGAAGAAGGAGTGGCCCAAAGTCAGCGGGTTCCGGAACAAGCGACCCACCCTCAAAAGAAACCAACTTGAATTTATCGACGGCAAAATCCAGAGAGGTATCCACACGTGTATCCAGAGTAAGCATAATACTGGTTACATTGGAAAGGTCTACGCCGCTGGCAAAAGCGGTAAAAATGGTGTTCTGGAGATTGACGGTCTGTGTCGTGATTGCCTGACGGGCCATATTATCCTCAATCAGTATGCTGACGCGGAGTTCGCGGTCGTTTTGTCCGTCGCCAAAATCCTGCGGGAGGATGAGCTCGAATCCGGTGAATTCACGAATATCCAAAGCACTCCCAAACGAGTAAGTGATATCCAGAACAGATTCATTGGAAAAGTCGTTGGAATCGGCAAGCCAGCTCAGCCCGCCACCATCGGAAATAATCTGCACCGTTGACTGGAGGAAACCGGAAGCCCAGGTCAATTCCCAATCGCGAGAAACGGTGGTCCGTGATGTCAGGTCTGTGCCTGTGTCAAAAGGGTCATCCGTTGCGGTTGAAACGGGATTGGAAGATGAAACCTTCAATTGACCAGTACTGATCGCTTGCTGGAAATCATCAATTTCCAATTCACTAAGGAAGACTTGTGCAGATGCTACGTGAGTACACAAAAGCACCAGAATCAGAGATGTTAGACAGCGCATAAGATAAAACAACTAATAGACAGTGTGATCATATTCACATGATTATGTTACGGTTTTGTTGCGTTCACATTACTATCACGTTAACTGATAATATCTGGGTATTAAAATGCAACGTAGTAGGTGCAAATACCTAAACCGGTAAATTTTTCATATCATGTGGTCTGTTAGTAAATTATGATTGTTTGTCCGGTGCCAATCACACAAGTTAGCGCGTATGTCGTGGGAATCCTTCAAGAAACACTACCTTGAGTTGGCGGAACTGGGCTTTGCGCTTGACGTAAGCCGGATGGAACTGACTGAGAGTTACATCAAGTCAATGCGAGACGCATTTGAACAGGCGTTCAGTGACATGGAAAAGCTGGAAGGCGGGGCAATTGCCAACCCAGATGAAAACCGGATGGTGGGGCATTACTGGCTGAGGGCACCTGAAAAAGCTCCTCAATATGCTCTGAGCGAAGCCATTGAGGAAGCCCAGGAGCGTATCCGTGAAATAGCAGCGCAGGTGCATGGTGGACAGTTAAAGGGTGCGGGAGGCAAGTTTACCGATTTACTGGTGATCGGAATCGGCGGCAGCGCACTGGGGCCGCAGTTTGTAGCTGAAGCGCTGGGAGATCCAAGAAGTGATGCGCTGGAGGTGCATTTCTTCGATAACACTGATCCGGACGGGATGGATCGCGTTTTGAGTGTTCTGAGTGAGAGATTGTCCACGACTCTGGCGATAGTCATTTCGAAGAGCGGCGGCACACCGGAAACGCGCAACGGGATGCTGGAAGCGCAGGCCGCCTTCAAGGCTGCAGGGTTGGATTTTGGCAAGCAGGCGATTGCGGTTACCGGTGATGGCTCCGCACTGGACAGACGCGCGGAGGAGGAAGGCTGGCTGGCCCGTTTTCCGATGTGGGACTGGGTAGGTGGCCGGACCTCTGAAACCGGACCGGTGGGAATCCTGCCGGCAGCGTTGCAGGGACTTGATACGGATGCTTTGTTGAAAGGGGCCGCGCAGATGGATGAGGCGACCCGGGTCCAGGACATGGAGAAGAATCCAGCGGCCCTGCTGGCCTTGAGCTGGTATGCTGCAACGAATGGCAAGGGAGAAAAGGACATGGTTATCTTGCCTTACAAGGACCGTTTGATGCTGTTCTCGAAGTACTTGCAGCAGCTGGTGATGGAATCACTCGGGAAAGAAAAGGATCTATCCGGGGTTACGGTCAATCAAGGCATTGCGGTCTACGGGAACAAGGGGTCAACCGACCAGCATGCCTATGTGCAGCAACTGCGCGAAGGCGTGAACAATTTTTTTGTGACGTTTATCGAAGTGTTACGTGACCGTAATGGAGCCTCAGTGGCTGTAGAAGAGGGAATTACGTCGGGCGATTACCTACAGGGTTTTCATCTGGGGACACGGGAAGCTCTATCGGAGAACGGGCGCACATCGATTACGATTACAGTGAATTCGGTAACACCGGAAACTGTGGGTATGCTGATTGCCCTATATGAGCGTGCAGTGGGATTGTATGCGTCTCTGGTCAATATCAACGCCTATCACCAACCGGGCGTAGAAGCGGGGAAGAAAGCAGCTGCGGGTATTCTTGGCTTAAAGGGGAAGATCCAGAAGCATTTAGCAGATAATACGGGTGAATCGTATACAGCGGATGCACTCGCAGAAGCACTCGGTGTAAGGGATCAGGCAGAGACAATCTATAAGTTATTAGAACATCTGGCGGCAAATCCGGAAAAAGGCGTCCAGAAAACCCCGGCAGAGACCAGCTGGGAGGCGACTTTTCAAAAGAAGGGTTAACGGAACAGTCGAATTGCATATCTGACAAAATATTTTACTAATGAATCATCCTACGGGAGAGCACTTGACGTGTTTCTGCCATGTGATTCACTAATATACTCTAGAATTACCTACCGGACAGCTAACCCAAGCGTGCCATGACAAACAGACAGCGTATTTTTCTTACTACAATACTCGGACTTTTGTTTTTAACCGGCTGCACAACCCAGACGATCGAACGAGACAGCCAGATACCCTGGGGAGAACGCCAGGAGTGGGAAAACCAGGCACCCGGCATGCCGCAAGGCGGATTCTAATTCGAAGATTACGGCAGTATGGATCGGGAATCGGGTTGCGTGTATCTGGTGGCAACCCCGATTGGCAATCGTGAAGACCTGAGCGCGAGGGCAGAAAGAATACTCAGGGAATGTGATATCGTTGCCTGTGAAAACACTTCACGGGCGAGAAAATTACTGGAACCACTGGATATCCGTAAACAACTCTGGCCTTACCACGACCTCAATGAATCGGAACAGGCGGGTTCATTAGTGGAACAGGCGAAGCAGGGAAAAAAGGTAGCCGTTATCAGTGAAGCGGGAACACCTGGGATCAGTGATCCGGGTTTCCGTGTGGCCCGCGCCTGCCACAAGGAGAGGATTCCAGTTATTCCAATTCCCGGACCGGCAGCATTGATTACAGCACTTTCGGCATCCGGACTCCCCAGCGACGGGTATCTATTCCTGGGTTTTCTTCCCGCAAAAAGCTCTGCAAGGAAAGCCTGCTTTGAAAAGTATAGAGACTTTGAATACAGACTGGTATTTAATGAATCGACCAACCGGATTGAGAAGTTCCTGAAGGTTCTGATACAGGTATTGGGAGAAGAGAGGGTCT
>CAYQCG010000123.1:0-6320 GCA_964415925.1 uncultured Puniceicoccaceae bacterium
CACGATACTCAAACTGCTGTGTAAACTCGTTAAACAGTAATGCCCTCTCTACAGGTCTGATCTGTATTTCATTTTGTGGTTTCTGAATATTCCAGTTCCGAGGACTGGAGGCATTGGCAAATGATTCCCCCAAGTATATTTGAGTCCCGACGTTACGATTAACGATACGATCGACGTTATTAACGGTGGTGACAAAGTCAGCCCTTTCCGCACCCCAAGCAGCACCGGTGAAGCCGACATTCCGTCTATCGATACTTTGCCGGTTAAAGAGACCGGTGAAATTATGCACGCCGATAAGCCTTCCCAACAGGGATTCATCCAGCATTACCGGGACATCGAGTTTATAAAAACCCTGAATCCTGATGGAATCCCGATCAATATTTCGCTCAGCTGCAGAACGTTGACCTGTGATAAACGGACGGCCGAAGTTCTCATTTTGTTGTCCGTCCTGCAGGTTAATATTTGTATCGACGTAGAGGAACCTGCCACGTCCACCATCGACATCGGCAAACCATCCGTCGTGATAGGCCTGATGGTCAAAGGCAATTTCGACACCGGCTGTGCGATCAAGGAAGAGCTGTTCAGCGGATATATTGAAAGTGTCAAAGTTTGCCCATTCCCGTTTATTGGGCCCATCAAGGAGGAGTCGATTATAGTCAAAAATAGAAGTATCCGTGAGCTGCTTGTTCTGGAAGAATCCATTGAAGGGAAGGTTCGCCACCCTCATGGCTAGCGCTGAGGCGCGCAATGTGGCAAAGGAGGGTTGATTAACCGGAAAAGACGGTACATCCGGGCTGGGAGAGAAAGTCCTATTCCCTGTAATGAAAGGTTCAACGCCAATGCTGGGATTAGACAAAGTATCGGTCGGTTCACTGTAAATTACCCCGGGTGTCCTCAAAAAGTTACCGATGTTGAAATAGGACGCAGGCGTAACAAGAGTACCATCAGGCAGGATGACGTTATACCCTTCCCCCACCGGGTCATTAAATGGACGGCCATTAGGGCCCAGGCGGTCCGGATAGGGAGCACCGTCATTGAAATCAGGATCCCACCAGGCAGATACGGCATCGACCGGAGGAGACAGACGGGGACGGTTCGCATTAATCTCACCTACTTCGAAATTACTACGGATTGTGGTATTAGAATCTCTACCAAATGGTCTTATGGTAAATGCCCCATATGCGCGTTTATCGGTTTCGAAAGCAGGATCAATACGCCACTGTTTTTTGTCGTAGAGGCCGATAAGCCGTATGGCGAACTTATCCTGAATAATTTCTTCATTATAATCCAAGACACCTCGATATCCACCAAAACTGTCAAAACGCAGTTCGACTTCACCTCCATCCCTGAAGCTGGCTTGCTTCAAGCTATTTTCGAGAATGCCTGCCGGGCTGCCCAATCCAAATAGAATGCTGTTTGAACCACGATTGATGGTAATAGAGGATGTATTGTAGGAGTCGAAAGGGATATTAGTAGTAAAGTATTGCCTGGTTAAATCCGCAGCAGCCAAACCGCGAATCCGCGAATTATCCTGCGGTCTTCTTCTGGCATTGTCATCTTCAATAGTAGCTGCAGCACCAGAGGACACGTTGGCAAAATTGCCGGCAATTCCAGGAGCTTCAGTACCGGTTGTCCAGACCAGCAATTCCTCTGCATCAGTAGATGCTGTGTCATCAAGAAATTCTTCCGTAACAACTGTAATAGATGTAGCGACATCATCGATATCGCTACGAATACGTGTTCCCGCAAGCGTATTACTTCCCAGATAACCAACTTGCTCCGTTTCCGAGATTACAAATGGACTCATTTCCAGTATGTCCATATCTTCTTCGTTTTGTGCGCCGACTTGCATCTGCCCACAGGCTATCCCAATGACGAGGGGTATAGCTATAATCCTGAGTCTTATAAAAGGGTATTTCATAGTTGATTAGTTTAATAGGGTTAACTCAATCTAGCTGATTTCTTAATCCTGATTACCCGCTCCAAGACTTTAGTTGGTCTTAAACTTTCACCGATTATTGATGCATTATGCCAATATGTACTTAATACTTATATGATATCTGTTTTACTTTATTATCAATAATATGATAATTGCGACGGGTGCCCTGTCGATGATTGATTTCGAGGGAACGTATTCATGTAGTGAAGTGGTAACCAGATTAAGAAAACAACAAAGAACATTAATAAGCTTTATTAGCTCATATGCTCAGTGTCAATGATTGTATACAATATTTTTGTTACCAATATAGTTATTTACTTGCCTACAAATTTCACAAGTAAAGATGATTCAAGAATTACATCCAATAAGCCGAACTTCATTAGCTTTAAAAATCCAGCTGGCCTTATTATCATCATAGTCTGTAGGCCTATCTGAGAAGGTACTTCGTGGAAATTTAGAGAATCAGATAATAAAGAAAAGAGCCGTCTGCCCTGTGGATGGTAGACGGCCCTTGAATATTGCTTAATAATGTTACGACTAAAAGTCCCAGGTAATGCTGCCGCGGAAGGAACGTGGCTGAACGACATCGAAACGGGTGTAAGCCGTCCCGCGACCGGGAACAAGGTCGGTCGGTCTGCCGGCCAGACGCTGCGGAATGATGTCGGTATCATTAAAGACATTGAAGATGTTGAACTGGATGGTAACGCGACCACGGTCACTGCCCAGGTTGTAGCGGTAGCGCAGCATGAGGTCGTTCTCGAAGATGTTCACACCCTTGAATTCAGTTTCAACATCTTCTGGAGAGCCAAGTTCAATGGTCGGATCGAGTTGTCCCGCGCTGAGACCACCGATGACGTTACTGCTTGTCCAGCGGACGCCACCACCGATGGTAAAGCCTTTGATGAAGCCTTCCTTGAAGTCATAGGCGGTGAAGACATTCGCTTTAAAGGGACGCAGCCCCCAGCGTTGTTCATTCGACTGCAAGAGGTCGTTGATGCGGAAGATCTGGCGGTTGCCGTCCTGTTGGATGAGTTCACCGATTGTACCCCCATCCGCACGACGGTTGTCATTTACGAAGTCGTCGAAATTGAGGAATTCAAACGGGGTGACGCCCTCGGCGGCGGCGGCTTCGGGCACCAATGCAAGGATCTGATAAATCACACCCTCGGGATCGAGGTTGAGTTCATCCAAGTTATCAGGATAGACGTACTGGTTTCCTGTGGGACCTGCGGTAGCGGGAATCTCTTCGAACAAATCGGCAATTCTCCCATTGGCTTCACGCCTGTAACCGAGCCAGGGCAGGCCTCTCTTGAAGGCGTTGGTCGTTTCACGGTCGGTATAGCTGAAATTCAGGTTCAATCTCCAGCTATCCGTCGGGTTGGCGGTTAACCTGAGTTCGACGCCCTGAGACTTGGTGTCGAGCAGCATGGCATCACCGTCGGTAACGGTACGGCTCCTGAATTCATCCCACTCAGCTTCAGTAAAAGTACCGTTCGGATTGTTGGTGATCAGGAGTGCCTCTTCGAGACTATCGACCATATCCTCGGTGAATCCTGCGATAACATTACCGAAGATACCACCGGTAATATCATCCTCGGCGGAGGTCTTGAAGTAAACGACACGACCGTTGAACTTGTTGTCAAAGAAGTTGAACTCGATACCGTAGTCCCGGCCACTTGTGCTGGGCGGCGGGGGGATGACCTCTTCTGCGCTTTCCCTGAAGTTTTCGGGGAGCACCCTGCGGATATTGTCCGGGATACCGATGCTGGAGGCGAAGTTGGAGACGATGGAGAAATTATCCGTGAGATGGAAGACGACACCGGCAGTTTTTGACTTGCCAACCAGCTTGGTGACGGCACTGGGCTGTTCCTGATTGACAGTGTAGCCTTGAGGGTCAGTGGCCGGGTCATAGGGATAAAAGGTGTAATCAAAGAAGGTCGCCCTGTCTTCGCGGTAACCGAGGGTGACAACCAGCTTATTATCCCAGCAACTGCTCTGAGTCGCTGCCAGGTAGGATTTGATTTTCTGGTCTGCGCGGTTGTTTTCACGACCATCACCGCGGACCCATCCGACAGTCCGCTGAGTTCCGGTAGCGTTGTCAATCGGGCCTCTATTAGCGGGCCTGAAGAAAGTCGGATTGGCAATGTCCTGAATGGTGACAACCCGGGTGGCATTACGGTCATAAGGCAGTAAAGTCTGGCGGTATCGATAATCGCTGAAATCGCCTTCATCGAAATAGTAACGATTTATAACGCTATTATCGAAATTGGTTGGATTTTGGTCAAATGGAGCGCCGTAAAAGGCGAGGGAATGCCCCTCGATCAAATCAATGACGTCCCTCTGATTGACGGCCGCAGCCATACGGTGATTACCCAACCATTTGGAATCGGTAATCAAATCATAAGAGATACCGATGCGAGTTTCCTTGGACTCTGCAACTCTTTCCTGAAAGCGCTGGTCAGCTTCGACAAAGAGGCGACCGACGTAGGGATTTAGATTGTCGGCAATGAGTGCCTGCCATGCATCGTATTCAGGGGTACCCACGGCGGGCGGGGTCAGACTGCCATTCTGGTTTGGATTAAACTGGATGTGGGTGACGACACCGAGGGTGGTGTTGGGATCACCATAGACCTGGGGGTCGGATCCTGCCAGGGAAGGATTATGCATGAAAATGTTCTGCAGGTTGTGGCCGACATTCAAGTACAAGTTATCGGTAACCTTGAAGTCCATATCGAACTGATACCAGTGGAAGTTACTCCGTCTGCCGGTGCCGTCCTCACCCTCAAGGTTCAACTTGTAGGGGAAGAGCTCGGGATCGTTGGCGCGGAGTGTACCGACACCGCCAAACCTGCCGGGCAACTGTTCGATACCCCCGGGAATACCGGGGTCATTGTAAGAGGAAGAGAGATAGGTACCGCCGAGGTTATGAACGATGTTGCCGCCCTCATTTTCAATGTAGTAGTGACGCGGGTTATTGCCCCGGTTATTGCGGTTGGTGTAGCTCTGGCCGGAAACAGTATTGGAAACGCCCATATCAGCAAGGCCGGGAATATTATCGGGGCTGTCACCGTAAGGTTGGCCGGTACCTCTGCCAAGATCGAGCCAGGCCAGGACAGAATCGCCAAAGGTAAAAGGCGTGACCTGCCGGGTAAACATCTCGCCCACTTCGGCCATGGCACGGATGTTAATGCGGTCGGTGGGTCTCCAGGCAACGGCGGTGTAGAGTCTCTTTCGCTTGTCATCGACCCACTCTCTCCAGCCATCACTGTTTTCATATACTCCAGCCGCAGCAATAGCCAACTTGTCTTCGATGAGGACTTTGTTACCCTGGACTTCCGTTCGGTTCTCATTAAAGGAACCGAAAGTATATTTCAGGCTGAGGTCATCCCTGAAGAGGTCGGCCTGAAGCGACGAGCTGTTGACGATACCGCCGGCGTTACTGATCCCGAAGAGGATACCATTCGGTCCGCGGCTTTCGTCATACCTTCCATTACGGAAGGAATCGTCAGGGAGGATGGTGGTGTAATAATTAAGACCCTTGGTGGCGGTAATACCGCGGACCCGGATCCTGGTTACGGTGAGTTCGGCACTTCTAAAGCGAATAATATTTTCACCGGGTTCCGCATCACCGGAATCCACAACCGTACCGACAGAATATTTGGTGAGGTCATCAATATCCTGGATATTGAGGTCCTCCAGCCATTCCGGGGTGAAGACGGAGACCGATGCGGCGGTATCACGGAGGCTGGTGTTGAAGCGGCCGCCGGACAGGGTGTTGGTGGCGAGGTAACCGACGTCACCGCTTTCGTCCACAACGAACGGGGACATAACGAGGATGTCTTCCTCTTCTTCCGTTGCCTGCTGGGCGACGGCGGGATTACCGACGATTAAAAATGCGGCAGCAACGCCACCGAGTAATATAGAAAAGAAACCTGGGTAATTCTTTTCAGAGATTTGTGTATCTCTCATTTTGTAAATCATTTCTCAGGAGTTTTGTTGTTTGGGTTGATCTCCCTACGTCCAAGAGGAGAAGGGATGAGCATAGTGCGATCACCCTGAAGCACTTTTTCCGTAACTCCTAGATGTGATTCCCAGATTAAGCACATGCAGGATAAACCGCTTAATAATGGGACGAATGTAAGAAGCAAAATTGCTAAAAGAGATTTTAAAGAATCATTGCCGGTAAATATTGTACAATTAACTGGCTTACATGTCTTTACAATCTGCCAAGGATTCCACAAATCCGAACAGCGTGGCGAACACCTAATTTAAGAAGTTTAGACAAAAAAAGGCCGTCTGCCCTGTGGATGGGAGACGGCCCTTGAATATTGCTTAATAATGTTACGACTAAAAGTCCCAGGTGACGCTACCGCGGAAGGAG
>CAYQCG010000124.1:0-6318 GCA_964415925.1 uncultured Puniceicoccaceae bacterium
GGTATCCTGCACCAGGTCTTCAGCGAGTTCTTTCTCCCCAACTCTTGAATGCGCATAATGATAGAGGTAATCACCGTGTTCATCGACCCACAGAGCTGGGTTAATATCATCTGGTTCACGATCAGCCATTTAATCTCTAAGATTGAAGCTGTTATTAAGTCTTACTGAGTCAAGCCCTGCCTAAAATTCATAAAATAACGTAAGGAAGATGAAAGTGAAGCGACGTATGAATCATCAAATATTTAACAACAATGAAATTAATAAGGATAAACATGAAAAACATTAATAATTCAATCTTAGCTATTGCCGTCTTTCTCTTTACACATCTTCAACTTAATGCAGCAGGTCCACAAAATGTAGACGATGGAGTCGGATTGCACGGGTATGATCCTGTAAGCTACTTTCAGAATGGTCCTGAAAAAGGCACCCGCAAGTATACTGCAGAACACGACGGTGTGATTTATCACTTCTCAAACGAAGGGAATAAAAACACTTTTATCGATAACCCAAGCAAATTTGCGCCCCAATATGGAGGTCATTGTGCCTATGCGATGCTCGAAGGTGACTTGGTCGATGTTGATCCGAAAAAATTCAAGATCATCGATGACAAGCTCTACGTTTTCTACAATGGTTTCTTCGCAGATACCTTGAAAAAGTGGAACAAGCAGGCGACTGAAAGCAGTGACACGGCATTAGTCAGCCAGGCAGACATACGCTGGCAGGAACACCTGAATTAGAGAAGTTCTTTAAGCTTTGTGATAAAAGCTTCAGGGCCGCCACGGATATAACCAAGGCGGCCTTTTTGCTGTCCAGAATAGTTCAAAAGAATAACTGTTGGAAAAGCATTCACCCCGAAGTGTTGAGCAAGGCGTTTGTTATTTTCCATTACCGAAGGTTGTTGTGGCGTATGACGGGGAAAATCAAGCTTCAGTAATATCAGGTTATCCTCTGCGTAGGCCTTGAACTCCTCGGTAGAAAAAACCTCAGCATCCAGCTTCTTGCACCAGCCGCACCAATCCGATCCCGTAAAGTTTATCAGGAGTGGTTTCCTCTCTTCTCTTCCCGCGCTGCGAGCCATACCATACTCTGAATACCATATAATTTTTTCCTGTTCTCTCAGGGAACTAGAACCATTGCTGATCGCAGAAGGCTGATCGATCTCGGAATCTCCCTTTTTATTATCTATAAATTGCTCCAAACCATTAACTTCTGTGACTGTTCCGTCGAGTATTCGAATCTGTGCGTTACCGTAGTTCAGAATGGTTGTTTCACCCAGGCTCATTCTACCAGAAGGCTCACCTAGCTGTGATATTACTTTCCCTTCACTATCACCTGGGATAATTAAACTGGTGCTCCCGCAGAGGGATGAAATGAATAAAAATAGTATTGGTAGATGCCGCATCGACTCATTAGTCGGCTAACTTAGCTTGAACCTTAGGTCTTAGTTATCCAGTAGTATCAAGAAGCTCCTGTAAGCGGTCGTTTTTATCTGCTTCCTGTAAAGGATTAATCAATTCATCCAGTTTCCCGGTCATAAACTCATTCAGACTGTAAAGCGTGACATTAATACGGTGATCCGTTACGCGTCCTTGAGGAAAATTATAGGTCCGGATACGTTCTGAACGATCACCCGTTCCAACCTGGCTTTTGCGGTTAGCCGAATACTTTGCCTCTTCTTCTGCACGTTTATGTTCAAACAAACGGGCGGAGAGAACCTTGAGTGCTTTTTGCTTATTCTTCAACTGACTCCGTTCATCCGCACACTTAACAATCATACCAGTGGGTTTATGAAGTATTTGGACGGCTGAGTCCGTTGTATTGACGCCCTGCCCCCCCGGGCCACTGGCCCGGGCAATGGTAATTTCAAGATCAGCGGGATTGAGATCAATTTCAACCTCTTCTGCTTCCGGCAAAACTGCGACCGTCGCGGCGGATGTATGAATTCTTCCAGATGATTCCGTTACCGGTATGCGCTGGACACGGTGCACACCACTCTCGAATTTCAGGGTCTTGAAAACATCTTCACCACTCACGAGAAGGCTGATTTCCTTGAATCCACCCGTTTCCGAGGCATTGGATCCCAGAATTTCAACTTTCCATCCGCGCTCTTCAGCAAAACGGGAATACATCCTGTATAGATCGCCGGCAAAGAGAGCAGCTTCATCACCGCCCGTCCCAGCCCGTATTTCTAGTATCGTGTTGCGGGTATCGCTGGGATCTGGAGGTATCATCAAGCCAAGAACCTCAGTGTATAATTTGTCCAACTGCTTTTCCAGTTCCGGAATTTCGTCGGCTGCCATTTCCTTGAGTTCTTGATCTGCCGAAGAGTCCTCGACGAGTGCACGGTTCTCCTCGATCTGGTTCTGGAGCCGCTGGTAATCTCCATAACGCTCCAGAAGACGTGAGATCTTCTGATGCTCCCGTGATAGTCCGGCTGCCTTACGAGCATCCTGAAAGAAGTCAGGCTCGGCCATCTGGGCATCAAGTTCATCGTAACGTTTTCTGAAGGAATCTAGGTCAGGCAATTGTGCCATGGATAAATCGGAATTAGTGTCTTGTGAAAAGTCTGCAAACTGTGTGAAGGGATATATAAAAATACCCATCTGTGACTCTGCAATGGGTAAATTTACAGAACCGTAGCTTGCGCTCAGGTAGATCGGGTTTATTCCTAATACCCTCGGCCAGATTCAATGCTTAATTTGCTGCCATGCCTGCGCAAAAATATCAATCAGCCCTAGAGGTTCCCAATGTCCGTAAGTTCATTGCTTTCCGGCTCTTTTTTAATGCCCGCTTCTACTATCCTGTATTTGCCTATCTGTTTCAGGATTTTGGTTTATCCCTGGATCAGTTCGCCGTCCTCAATACTATATGGGCAATAACGATTGTATTGTCTGAAGTTCCATCCGGAGCATTGGCAGATATAATAGGGCGTCGGAGGCTCGTAATCTTTGCAGCATTCCTGATGGTGCTCGAGATGCTGGTTGTCTCTGTCGTACCACCAGGTAGTAGCTGGCTTTTCTGGGCTTTTGCAGTCAATCGAGTCTTGAGTGGTCTCGCCGAAGCGGCTGCCAGTGGAGCAGACGAAGCCCTTGCATATGACTCCCTCAAAGAAGAAGGATTGGAAATGCAATGGCCCAAAGTGTTGGAAAGAATGATGCTGATTATGAGTATTGGCTTTGCTTTAACGGGGATCCTCGGTGCCCTGCTATACGACCACACGATTTTAAATAAAGCTGCCGGTCTAATCGGTCTTGAGTGGTCTTTGAGCCGAACGGATACCGTACGCATACCGCTCTGGTTGACCCTGGGTATGTCAACTCTTGCAGTAAGCAGCGCACTGGGCTTGCAAGAATTGAGATCTGAAAAAGATCGGCCTCCTTTTTCCTGGCATGCCATAGGAACCTCTTTCAGGCAGATACTGGAGGCAGGCCTTTGGATCTTGAGAACCCCTTTTGCCTTGATCGTAATCCTTGGAGGATTTGTCTTCGATAGTCTTTCCCGTCTCTTCGCTACCATTGAAAGTCTCTATCTGGGAGTTATCAAGTACCCTGAATGGACATTTGGGATCATTGCCTCCGGGTTGTCTTTAATGATGATGTTCAGTGGGAAACTGGGCAATATTTTGAGCACCAGGCTCTCTCCGTACATGAATGTAATCTTGTTGGGAGGATTCACTTTAAGTGTCTTTTTTGGTCTGGCTCAGGCGATCCCTTACTGGGGCCTGATATTTGCTGCACTTGGTTTCATGATTATGTCGCTTACTGGATTTTTTGTCAGTCATTACCTAAACCGTATAGTTGACTCACGTCACCGTGCTACGGTACTCAGTTTTAAAAGTCTCGCTATGAATCTAGCTTATGGGGCTGCAACATTCCTCTACGGGCTGCTTGTTAGTTCCCTTCGACAGGATATTTCGGGTTCCGGTGAGGAAATGGAAAATCAAGTGTTAATCGCAGCGATGGAGTGGTTTCCATGGAGCTTCTTGATTATATTCGTTGCCTTATTGATCTTCGCGAAAATCTTTCTGAAAGACAAGTCGCCATGCTTCCAAAAGGGATGACCATATATGTACCGCGAAGCTCTCAAAGAACTGGGGCGCACTCTGCACCTCGCCCTGCCCATGATTACTGGTATGATGGGGGGAATGAGCATGGGCTTGATCGACGCTGCGATGGTAGGTCACAGCGCAGGCACCTTTGATCTTTCTGCTCTGGGATTTGGCACCAGTGTAATCTTCATCCTGGCAATTCCCGGCTATGGAATGGTCACTTCACTTTCTGTTTTGATCGCTCAGGCATACGGCGCGAATGAAAAAGGGAAAGATGTTATGTACCTCCGCCATGGATTAGTCATAACACTGGTGTATTCAAGTAGTGCTGCAGTGTTATTGTTGTTGCTTCAGGCTTTTTTGCCTCAGCTTGGATATCTGGGGCAAACACCTTTAGTTGCAGGAATTGCCCGCCCCTATATAATTCTGGTTGGTCTGGCTTTCGTAGGCGCACAATTATTTGCCTGCGTGAAAGCCTATTGGGAGTCACAGGATCGCCCATGGTTGCCCTTATGTGTTCTGCTTAGTGGTTTGCTCCTCAATGTGTTCCTGAACTGGGTCTTCATCAACGGTCACCTGGGAGCACCGAAATTGAATGTCACCGGTGCGGGAATGGGTACCTTGTTTGCAAACATCTACTTGTTTGTAGCTATGGTTATCATCACTCTAAAATCACGGCATTTTGACTTAAAACTACAAGACCTATGGCGCCGGGAATATAAGTGGGCACATTTTCGCAAGCACTTATCGCTTGGTATACCCTCAAGTCTCCAGATCCTTTTTGAGGTCGGGATGTTTGCTATAGCCACTCTACTGATGGGTCGGCTCGGGCCCATTGAATTGGCTGCACATCACGTTACTTTTCAAATTGTCGCCTATGCCTTTTCCATACCGCTGGGCTATTCTTTTGCAGTAACCATACGAATTGGCCAAGCGGCCGGTCGTAAAAGCAAACGTCTGATTCAACTCATCGGCTACACCTCTCTGATCAGTACGTTAATATGGATGTGTCTGACAATGATTGTCCTATATACGCTCCGGCATCCGTTGGTCAGTATTTTCTCCAACGATCAGAGTGTCCTGGAGGTAGCACTACGTTTCATCACTATTGCGGCAATCTTTCAGGTATTTGACGGAACGCAGATTGTGGCTACTGGAGCTTTAAGAGGCCTCGGTGACGTCAACGTCCCCATGTATATAACTCTAACGATCTACTGGTTCATCTGCCTGCCGCTCGCATACCTGTTTGCATTTCCGCTTGGCTATGGCGGTGTCGGGATTTGGATTGCTTTAGCTATTGGTATCGTCTGTGCGGCGACTGCCTTAAGTGGTCGATTTCGCTATACAGCTCATAAACTGGGACTGGATACCTAAAAGTTCCTACAACTGGTTCTCTTGCTTGTTATTTTTCCTGTAATGGCAGTGAACCCGCTATGATTGATTAAAAGTGTGTCATGACTGTAACAAGACTATGTCAAAATAATATAAAGCTCTGTAGACTTTCTTAAAGCCCAGCTAATGATCTCCGATTAAATCAATTAACGTGGATTATTATGCAGGCACGATATTTCAAGTCAGATAATGCTATTATAGCCTATATCGATTCTCTTAACCAGGAATCTCTGGATGAGTATGAAAACTGGCGGCCTGTCGATCTAAGACATTATGTGAAGCAGCAGAAGACGTGGCTAGAAAAAGCCATATACTTACTTGGGACACGTCTGGGCCATGAACCTTCAATGGAAGAGATCGCGGAGGAAGTTTTAAAGACACCTCATTCCAAGCGTTTCAGGGCCTTTTACTGCATCAAGTTTCCACGGCATACGACAGCTTACTACAGAAACGAAGCCGGAAGAATAATACCAAGCGTTAATTCTCGCCGTAAGCTGAGATGTTCGTTCAGCAACGTTACCTGAACTTCCTGACTGATGCCGTAGTATATAGAAGGGATAATAGCAGGATCAGGGTAAATCCGTATACCCCATGAGAAAGCGATCGCATTCACGTGCTGCACCGCGACCTTCATTGATAGCCCAGACGACCAGACTCTGACCTCGCCTCATATCGCCGGCTGAAAACACGCCATCTATATTAGTCGTATATACCTCGTGCTCAGCTTTAACGTTACTGCGTTCATCGGTTTCAAGTCCAAATTTCTCAACGATTGCCAGCTCCGGACCGCTAAAGCCCATCGCAAAAAGCGCTAACTGGCAAGGTATGACCCGTCGGGTTTCTTCTTTCTTTTACATAGCGGGACGCCCTCCGTACGG
>CAYQCG010000125.1:0-6262 GCA_964415925.1 uncultured Puniceicoccaceae bacterium
CCATTCCGAGCCATCGCATGTCTTCGAGCAGCTCTTGCAGGGCTTCCGGAGTGTGGCGTTCCTTGTCGTTATCCTCGATCCGCAGGACAAATGTTCCTCCGGTGTGCCGGGCATAGAGCCAGTTGAACAGCGCCGTGCGGGCACTGCCGATATGAAAAAATCCAGTGGGGCTGGGCGCAAAACGGACTCGGACGTCGGACATGCAGAATAGCTTAACAGGTAGAAAGTAGAAGGTGGCAAGGGGAAAGGTTAATTCTGAACTAGACAAAAAAATCTCAATGACTTGTATATTGATTATGAATTACCTTCTCTACGTACTGCTATTAACTGCACCATTTCTTATAGCCTCTGATGAGGTCATCGTATTAAGTCCATTTACCATTGATGATAGTCGCTCCTCGAACAGGTATCCAAAACCTCCTATTGTTCTCCGTAAGACTGCAGACTTTTATGCATTGGAAATTCAACTTACGAATGATTCACGACTATTAGAACAAAGACGAAATGAGTTACATGAGACCATCTTGAATTTACTGAAGAGAGCTCGAGTAGATGGTAAAGTAGAATTACACAATGGACAGAACTTAGTCGATGAATCGAACTACATGCTTCCAGTCATTCCACTACCAGGTAAAAGCGACACCTCATACTTGAAGCTCCTGGTGAAGGTACCTCTTGGCGATAAGGACAGTGTTACTCAATTAAAGGAAAAACTGGAAGATTTTATTTCCAATACTGAAATGGTTGGTAGAACTTACTTTGAGTATCTCGGGTCTGCCCTGACGATTAAAAATCCAGAGCAATACAGGATGGAACTTATCGAAAAAATTGCTGAAGACATCAATGCCGTCGATGAAGCTTTTGGTGGGGAAATGAGTTTCAGTATTAATAATCTGGATGATCGAATGACGGTGAGTCAATCCAGTGAAAGAACGGTTGATTTATATATCTTGTATAGCTTTACAATGGAAACTCAGTCCGATGACTAATTTCACTCCTTGAGGACCATGTCGATGCACATAACGGCGGCGACGATGAGTTTGCGGAGGGGGTTGTCGGGTTCGATGGAGGGGTCGATGGTGAGGACGTAGTTGTCAGCACTGGTAAAGAGTTCCTTGCCGATGCCGGTCCACTTCTTGGTGACCTTGGCAAATTCGTCCCCATCGAGACCGAAGGTGAATTCCCAGCCGGTGAACTTTCCCTTGAGTTCGCAGAGGGTCTGTTCGTCCGGTGTCTGGACGGTGAATTTGGCCCGGACGGAAAACGCTTTCTGCTTAAACTGGCCGATCTTGTCATTGTTTTCGTCGAAGACCTCGACCGAGGAGCGGATGAACGCCATACCACGCTTGACCCGGACGAGTTCTTTACCGGCAACATCACGGATAACGATGTTGAAGGGCGTCATTGTCCGATAGTCGGTAAAACGAATGAACTTGCTGATCGGGCCCAGACCCTCCTCGCGACAGTGCATAATGATCTCACCGGATTCAGGGTCGTAGATATCGTAGTTACTGGAAGCTTTGAACATGCCGACGTGCTCCTTGACGAGGAAGGTGTCGAGCATTAACGGGGTTACTTCTGTTTCACTCATCAGTGAAAACAGAAACGCGTGATCAGGGGGTTGTCGACTCTTTAACTTGAAAAGAGAAGGGGTATTAGTGACCACCAAATCCCCGGCCAAATCCTTGTAACATTGGCTCCTGCAGTTGCTCCTCGATCGGGATGACCCAGAAGAAAAGAATAATGCCTATTCCAAAACCTAAACCAAGAAACAACCGCCAGGCTTTGCGGGATGCGGCAATCTTTGTCAGCCAAGCCCAGTTGAGGAAGAGATGCGCCAGGGTGGCTGCAATCATTACAAGGCCGAAATAAAAGTGAAGGTCGCCCCATTCATGACGGTCCAGACCAAGGGAATAAAGGACAGGTCCTCTACCGTGGCGGGGCGGCATGCGGTATTGAAGCAGGAGTCCCGACCCGACCATGAAGCAGCCGGAAATGTAGAGTATCAGGTTGTCGATACGCAGCAGGGTATTTTTCCAGCCATACCACTTCATACCATCATAATATAACAACGGAAACGCTGATGCGTTGAGCCCTATCATCAATTTCCCTGAATTATTAGAATCCTTATATGGCTCTATACGAAACCCTTAAGTGTGTGAGTCACGCGGTCATTGATTCAATAACGTCACGCAGGATGATGGCCTGGTTGTGTTGTTCATCGCGGGCTGAATAGAGGAGAACCACCTCCTGCTTTTCGGCTATCTGCCGCAATCGTTGCAATTCTTCAGATTGGTCCTGAAGTTCCTCCCGGTAACGCTTCTGCAGTTCCGGCCACTTTTCTGGATCGTGGAAGAACCACTTGCGCAGCTCAGTAGTGGGTGCCAGGTGCTTGGCCCACTCGTCATGGCCCAGGGCGTCTTTCTTCACACCCCGCGGCCAGATACGGTCCACCAGGACGGCGTACTGCCCAAGTTGCTTGACCCAGCCATAGACTCTTGCGATTTGAACAGACATGCTTTGTATGACGCTGGATGAGCAATAAACTGACACCCGGAGCTTACTGCAGAGGCACCTTTCGATTGATCGACTATCAGTACCTGTGCCGGAGAGCGGCGATACGTGTCGGGTTCAATGTGGAGGAGATCGATGTGAGTCTGGCCGTGCCAATACTCTGCTTAAGAAGAGAAGCGGATAATCCACGGGCCTGTGTATATCTGTCCGGCGGGATGCACGGCGATGAGCCGGCAGGATCCCTGGCGTTGATCCGGATGCTCTATAAGGACCTGCTGCCAAGGGATATCAGCTATATGATTTTCCCGCTCTTGAATCCGGAGGGGATGGCACTGGTTTCGAGGGATAATGTGCATGGAGCCGACATCAACAGGGATTACAAACGGTTTATAACGACGGAAGCAAGGGCACACCATGAGCACATACAGAAGTCGGGCATCGATCGCTTCGATATTTGTATCTGCTTGCATGAGGATTGGGAGGCCAACGGTTTCTACCTTTACGAGGTAACGGAAAACTGGGAGCCGGGAGGAGGCGACAGGATCATACAATCCGTTTCTGAGGTAGCCACGATTGAGCGGGGCGATGAGATAGACGGGCATCCGGCAAGTAATGGAGTCATCCGGCCAAAAGAGCGCCCAACCCTGCAAGATGACGACTGGCCGGAAGCCTTGTATTTACTGGATCACTACACCAAACACTCCTATACCCTTGAAACACCCTCAAATACCGACTTGCTCTGCCGGATTAAAGCACAAACGAAAGCCGTGCTGACCGCACTGGAGTGCCTTTAAGCGAAAGATTCTATCTGCTGTCTGTCCAATCCCATCGTATCAAGACAAAATCTACACATATCCTCCGGGAGGGTAGAACGGAAGGTGTGGCTGGCGTCTTCGAGGTCGAAAGTGAGTTCGAGGCAATGGAGGGCCTGACGTTTGATGGGAAGGGATGCTTCGAGGCGGTCGGTCCAGCCATGTTGGACGAATTCGAGGTAGAGGGATTCGTCGGGGCCGTATATTTTGTCGCCAACAACCGGATACCCCAGCCACTGGGCGTGTGCGCGGATCTGATGTTTGCGGCCCGTATGGGGGGTGGCATTGGCAATCGTATATCCCCCACCCTGTGTCAGTGGCTTGAAGGTCGTCTGGGCCTTCTGGCCTCCGCCAGCAACTGAGACCCGCTGCTTGACGGCAACAGGACTGTCATCATCAGGTTCCAGGGCGCGGCTGACTTCAGTGCGTTTTTTCATTTCGCCTGCAAGGATGCACAAGTATGACTTGTCGACATGGCGTTGCTGCAGGGCCATCTGGAAACTACGGGCTGAAGCTTTGTGCCTGGCAATGACAACAACGCCACTGGTCTCACGGTCAAGACGGGCGACGAGGTGGAGGGTGTCTTGTTTTGTGTATTCCCGTGCGGCACCCACAAGACTGGAAAGCGGACCATTTTTTGACGGATGGCAGACGATCCAACCCGGCTTATTCAGGACGAGGACATCGGAATCCTCGTGGATGATCCATTCGGTGAATTCGGAAAGATCGATAAGCGGCGCTTCCGGGCCAAAGTAGTCGACGGTCATTGTGTCTTTAGGCTCGCGGCACGGGTCTGGCGCAGGACCTTTTCTGCGAGGCGGGATTGAAGGCGTTTGGGGAGGGGGGCACTGAGGAGGATCATGATTTTGTTGATCCAACCGGTGACAACGAGGCTGCGGCGCCTGTCGAGGGCGGTGATACTTTCTATGGCGACGGCCTCAGCGGTCTGTCCCGGACCGCTGACTGGCCGGTCGAAGCCGGCGCGGCGGAAGAAATTGGTTTTGGTAGAGCCGGGTCAGACACAGAGGACGTGGACATTGGAGTGCTTCAGCTCCTGCTGCAGGGCGAGACTCCAACTAAGGAGGAAGGCCTTGGTCGCACCGTAGGTGGTGATGTAGGGGGTTGGCTGGAAGCTGGCGGTGGAGGCGATGTTCATTACCGCACCACCGCGCTCCTGCAGAAGGGGCAGTAATTTGCCGGTGAGGTGGACTGGGGCAGCTACGTTGACGCCGATCATGTTGAGGTGCTCCTCGACCCCGGGATGGGGGAAATTGCCGCAGGAACCGAAGCCCGAGTTGTTGATGAGGAGGACCGGGCCCTGAGGCTCCGATTTGCTAAGGCATTCAAGTAGCTCCTTTACAATCGAATCGATTTCGTGAGGGATTGAATGGTCGCACTTTATATGGCGGATACGATTATTCCCGGAAAAGTCGGCAGGAGGTGTCCGAGAAAGATTGATTATTTCCCGGGATTTGTTAAGTTGAAGTATAGTTTTGATCAACGCGAGTCCAATGCCCGAAGAACCGCCCGTAATTACAGTCGTGGCGTATGCAGTCGATTTAATTTGTGTATCGGTAGTCATTGGAATTTTTGGACGTGGGAATCAATTTATACATAGTAGCAATCCCTAACACAGGAAGGAAACAAACATATGAAGCTGAATCGGAAGGATGTCATTATCTCAGGTAAGAACATCGAACTCAAGAAAAGCATCAAGCAACTGATTAGTGAAAAAACCGATAAGCTGTATCATCACGAACAACATATTATTCGAATCCGTGTGGATATAGAATACGACCCCAATCGTTCGAAGCAGAACGAATATGTCGCGAAGGGGCATATTGAAATACGTGGCAAGGACCTCATCGCCAGTGCCGAAGCGGACGACGTTCCGCAATCAGTGGACAAACTCGTGAACACCCTGGACCGCCTGTTGCGCCGCCGTTCGCGTATCCGGAAGACGAAGCGAAAAAACAGCCAGACGATCGACATACCGGCAAACCTGCCCAAGGCGGTATCGTTTTGAGTCACACTGAATTCCTCTTTCAGAGCCCGGGTTACAAGCCCGGGCTTTTTTATGGGTTGCGGAGCGGGAAATCCTGTCCAGAGTAACCGTATGTCACCACAAGTTTACCAAGTCATTCACCTGCTGGGCGTTTTGCTTGTATTTTCCTCTTACGGCGGACTGATTTTCAGCCGGATCGCCCAGCCGGACGACCGGAGGATCCGCAAATTTGGAGCTATAACGAGCGGGATCGGCCTGTTCCTGATACTGCTTGGGGGATTCGGGTTACTGGCGAAGCTTTACAACAACACCTGGCCAACCTGGGTGATTGTGAAGCTGGTGATCTGGGTGCTGCTGGGCGGCATGATCGCGTTGATCAACCGGAGGCCGCAACTGGGGACGCTGCTCTACTGGATCACGATTGGACTGGGATTGGTGGCGATCATTATGGTTTATATCAGGCCGGTCTGAGGCAGGCAAAAAACCCTTGCTTCCCGAAGAGAGCTTTGCATGAATGAGAGTTTCCGTGCGCGGCTAGCTCAATTGGATAGAGCACCTGACTACGGATCAGGAGGTTAGGGGTTCGACTCCCTTGCCGCGTGCCATTTCCGGGGGCAAATTTTACTGAAGCCTCAGAAGACTGACCTCATAGCTGACTTAGCAGGATGAAGGACTGTTTAGGGTTCAAACCAGGCGGCTGCTTAAAAAGGCGTGAACCCAGGATAAAGCAACCGTCATGGTGGACGATGATTCTGATGGATTTGAGGGTTGCGCGCGGAAATGAGAGGGGTTGGTGATTTTCGAGTTTCGATTATCGAAGCATGAAAACGATCCACGAAAGTACACGAAAATACAGGAAATGGGTTAACGGGGTGCTGGACTGTCAAAGAACGGGGGTTGGGAGTTTCGGGTTAGGAGTTAGGATAAAAGG
>CAYQCG010000126.1:0-6253 GCA_964415925.1 uncultured Puniceicoccaceae bacterium
ACCTTCTTTACATTGATATTATCACCTCACCACCAACCACATAGCCTGATAGGGATCGAAGGTGAGAGTACGGCGGGGGCCAGTCTTGTGGGATGTAGCCGAGAGGATGTCTCGCACAGTAGCGCCAGTTTCCCTGCATGATTCATGGAGTTGGTTCATGCGAAGCTTTTGTTCACGGGGTGTAAAATTAAAAACACAAACAATCGTTTCGCTCTTGTCTGTAGCTGTTCGTGAAAAACAGAAGTAGTCTGGACCGAGCTCATGAACCTGCATACTGGCCAATGGATGGAAAGCCGCGTGGCCGCTACGTCGTCTCAGCATCTGCAGATATCGGCTAAAGATGCGAGCCTGAGATTTGGAGCCATCTGCAAGGATGTGATCCAGGTCCTCGCGCCGGTACTTACGGCGGTTGATCTTGCGGTTATACCATTCTTCCTCGTCGATCCCTTCTGTGTAGTTGGGAGTGCCGGTCAGGCTATGGAAATAGACTGCGGGTATACCCCGGAAAGCCAGCATGATCGCCTGCGAACACAAGAACCGGGATTCGCTGAGATACTCGTCATCCGGATCACTGAGTGCGCTCACGTAAGTAATGTTCAACTCATAGGGCTTTTCCGACCCGTCAGGCATACGACGCATATTAACAAATCCGCCGCGGTCATGAACCTGCCCGACCAGCCAATCCAGTTCGGAGTCTTCCACCAAACCATGAAGCGGCCGGACACCAATACCATCATGCGATGCTGTGAAGTTGAAGAATGTGCATCCACTTGGAGGATTCTCCAGATTGCGTGTCCAGTGTGACAGTCGGCTGCTGTCATTCTTCAACAAGCTGTAGAGAGTGAGTGGTGGAAGTGAGAAGTTGTAGACTATGTGGGCTTCGTCACCATGCCCAAAGTAGCTGACGTTTTCCTCATGCGGAACGTTCGTCTCGGTCAGGACAATCGCTTGCGGGGCTACAAACTCAAGCACATCCCGGAAGAGTTTCACGATTTGATGTGTCTGTGGCAGGTGGATGCAACTGGTGCCAATCTTTTTCCAGAGAAATGCCACCGCATCCATTCGAATTATGCGAACACCCTTGCTGAGATAGAGCAGGAGAATATCCAGGAATTCGAAAAGGACATCCGGGTTCTGCCAGTTCAAATCGACCTGGTCGGCAGAGAATGTCGTCCAGACATGTGTTTCACCATCGCGAGTCCACGTGCGGGTCAACAAGGGACTGGAACGCGGACGAACAACTTCGGACAGGTCCGAATCCGGATCCATCTCAAGGAAATAATACCGGGCTGGCGCGATTCCAGTAACGTAATCCTTGAACCAGGCGCTCTCACTCGAACAGTGGTTCAGGACAAGATCGAACATGAGGTCGAATTCGCGGTCCAGGGCTTCAACATCGTTCCACTTACCGTAACGCGGGTCGACTTCACGATAATCAATAACGCTGAAACCATCATCACTGCTCCAGGTTGTGAACGGCAAAATATGAACAGTGCTGATAGCGGTCTTTAAGTGACGGCTACAGAAATCCTTAAGGCTGAGTAAAGGCCGATGGCCCTGCCCCTTCACTATATCGGCATAAGTAATCAGGACAACATCATCTTCATTCCAGAGAGCCTTGGGGGAAGGAACATCGGCCCCGATTCCGTAACGCCCTATCATCATATAGAAGCGCTCCATCATGGCATAACCGTTGGAGCCGTAAAGACGGAGGAAACGTCTCTGGATGCGCTGGACCTGGTGTTTGCGGAGGAATTTTGGCATCGTTGATTATTTCCTTTCCGGACTCCAGCCGGTAAGGCCCGTTAATATTGTACGGAGGGAACGGCGCAGCACACTGTAACTGTAATACTTACTGGCAATACGGTAGTTATGATCCACCATCTCTTTTCGGTAATTTCTGTCCTCAAGCACTCTTCGAACCAGCGCCACCACATCACGAGTAATGAATCCATCCAGTACAGCTAATTTGAATCCTTTGGGCTCAATATCCTCAACGAAGATCGAGTAGCGGTTGATTACTACTGGTTTCTTGAAATAGATCGCCTCTAAAAGAGCGTTACCAAAACCTTCATATGTAGAGGGATAGGTAACAAGGTCACAATGGGGATAAAGATCCCAGAGAGTAAAAATCTTGCGACCATCCGAATCATACTGGCGTACTTCGCCTACTCTGGAGGCTATAAAGCGAAGTTCTACGTTTTCTTCGCGGGCCAATTCTTCCAGCATACGCTTATATTCGTAGCCTTCATCACCGGCTTCATGGGAGATCACGAGTTTGCATCGCGGATCATCGAGCATACCGACCAGTTTAATCGCATTCTCGATGCCTTTTCGGGGAACAATACGGGTAGGCTGCAGGATAAATATATCTTCATCCGAAAGACCAATCTCCGATCTCACATCCTTAGAATATTCATCGGGTCGTGGCGGTGGAGATTCAAAATCGAAGACATTCGGGATCAGAAGCGAACTCAGACCTTTCCGAAAGGCCAATTGCTGTTCAGCGGCCAGATTAATCACTGTGTGGGATAAATTACGCAGTCTTGGGGGAAAGGCCATATCCAGATAATCAGGCACAGCAGAAATGGAGAAACGGGTGCGCTCCCAGTAAAAGTCATGGTGATGGGCTATGCACGGCATCATGGTTTCAGCTTGAAACTCAGTTAATGCCACTCCCAGTGGCACGTGCATTGGAATCGTCAATACGTTTTCGGCCACTAGAATATCGATTCCGAACCTGTCAACAAACTCGTAAAGAGTGCCTTTTAAGTAGTCCGCCATGTCATGCAGTCGCGTTGTAACATGACGGCTGCGAAGAGTGTTCGACCAAATACGCTGATTCAGCCATTGATTTTCCGGATGTCCAAAATAGGCCTCCGGAACACACATGGTTAATCCGGGTTCACGATCACTGCGACCACTATACCAATGGCTGACATGGCGGTCATCCCACAAAACGCGGGCCCATTTTGCACTTTCCAGACTGACGCCGTCTGTTCCGTCAAAAGGGGTTGAAATGAAAACGAAATTCTTGGTCATTACGATAACCTACACAATAAATCCGTGTAGATTGATTATATTTAGCAAAGGACTACCGCCCGTCCAAGAAAAAGTTTACCGTTAGTTTTAAGTCTGATCTACCGATTCACCTGTAGCAAAATGGACAAATTCGATGAAGCCCTCGACTCCACCAGGTCGGTATCCGGTATGTCGGCTTAGGATTTGTCCATCAGAATTGAGAACAACATAAGTGGGAAAGCCCATAACCTTGTATTCTGCAGCCAATTCCTGGTTCTGCTCCTTCATAGCCACTGCCTGCTCGCTCTTCCTGGGGAAATCCAGAAGAACCAAAATGAGCTCTTCTTTGGCAAAATTGGCGAAGGCATCTTGACTGAATACTTCGCGGTCCATTGCGATACAAGGCGGACACCAGTCAGATCCAGTAAATTTCAGGAGAATCGGTTTTCCGCTAACTTTAGCTTTCTCCAAAGCGGCTTTATAGTCTGTCTCCCATATAGAACGATCATAATCCACTGCAGGTGCAGCGTTTAGACCCATATTTAAAGCAACATACAATCCAGCAAGAGCCAGCATCATCAAAAGAGCATCTTCACGTTTAATCATATTAATTTTTTGGAGCATAAGTAATTGTTATTCTGTTTATTGGAGTCAACATCCCGGTGAAATATTCGAGATGATTGAAAAGGATTGCCCAAATAACAGCCACAAGATCACAATCCGGTAAGATGAGTGAGTCAAAAGCAATTGAGACTGTTTTGCAATCTCTCAACCCACTTCGTAATCGCCTTGTCGAAATGAGGGAAATTGTTCTGGCCAATGCGGTCATGTTCGGTGAAATTCCCGCACCTACCTTTGAAGAGGAGGCCCGTATCCGCTTCCTTTGCGACCGCTTCACTGAGAGTGACCTCCAGAATATATCGGTAGATGAGAAAAACAATGGAACAGCAATATATCCCGGTGAAGAAGAAGATGGTTATATACTGGTCTCTGCTCATGTGGATACGAATGTGCCTGCATCCATTGATCACTCAATAACGGTAGAGAGCGATTCGCTATACGGGCCCGGTATTGCCGATAATTCACTGGGACTGGCCGTAATGGCTTCACTTCCGGCCGTACTGGAAAAAATGCAGCTTAAATTGAAGCACAGCCTGGTTCTCCTGGGAGCAACCCGCAGCCTTGGCAAAGGTGATTTGGAAGGCCTGCGCTTTTTTGTAGAAAATACACCCCTGCCGCTGAAAGCAGCAGTTTGTCTGGAAGGCGTACACCTCGGACGATTGAGTTATGCGAGTCTAGGTATGTTAAGAGGTGAAATTCGCTGTGTCTCCAAGGAGCAGCCTAATTGGGCTTCACACTCCCGAGGTGCAATCACTGAATTAAGCAACATAATAAACCGGCTCATGGCGTTGCCTCTACCCCAGGAACCCAAGACTACGATTATCCTCGGTTCAGTCAACGCAGGCACTGGCTTTAGTCGCTCCCCTATAGAAGCGACATTAAGGTTTGAAGTTAGAAGCGAACAAGCGGGCATGGTAACCGACCTGCATCAGCGAATTCAGGCAATCGTTGATGAAACACACGCTGAAAGGGATATCGAGGCTACTCTTGAGGTCATTGCACGGCGAAGGCCGGGGGGAATCGGCTTCGGACATCCATTGGTGAAGGCTACGCGTGCTATCATGGAGGAACTGAATATTGAACCCAGAATTGCACCAAGCGTTGGAGACTTATCGGCCATAATTGGCAAGGACATACCGGGTGTCACGCTGGGATTAAGCACAGGGAGCAAGCATCTTTACGAGGAAAGGGCATATATTGAGCCACTTTACCAAGGCTTAGCCCAAGTAATCGGCGTGCTACAAGCCATAGATGAAGGAGTTTGCGATGAACAGTAAAATTGATCGTTGGCTGGAAACCAACACGTTCCACTATAGCGATTTCTGGGATCTTTTAAGCTTGATCAAGGAAAAGGAGCAAAAAGGTCTTACAGTCTCACTTTGTATTCCAACCTTGAATGAGGAAAAAACCATCGGAAAGGAGATTGTCATCTTCAAGAGCGAGTTGATGGACCGCTATCAACTCATCGATGAGATAGCCGTAATTGATTCAGGCTCTGAAGACAAGACGCGCGAAGTGGCCGCCTCCTATGGAGCAGACGTTTATCTGTCTTCTGAAATATTGCCTGAACAGGGCTTCAAACGCGGCAAAGGAGAAAACCTTTGGAAGGCGATCTACCAGTTAAAGGGCGATATTATATGCTATGTTGATGCTGATATTAAGAACATCCATCCGCGCTTTTGTTACGGTCTGATCGCTCCCTTGATCTACAACGACGAGATGCACTATGTAAAAGCGTTCTATGATCGACCCCTTGCCTTTTCACAGGGAATTCGCCCCAGCGGAGGAGGACGCGTGACTGAAATACTCGTGCGACCCCTGTTCTCGCTCTTCTTTCCAGAATTAACCGCAATCGTACAGCCACTTTCAGGTGAATATGCAGTCCGTCGTGAAGTGCTGGAAGAAATACCCTTCCCGATTGGATACGGAGTAGAAACCTCCCACTTGCTTGATGTATATCAGAAACGGGGATTGGAAGCATTCGGACAAACGGACCTGGATCAGCGTGTCCACCGCAACCAGACGACGCTTTCTCTTGGGAAAATGGCCTTTGGCATCCTGCAGAGTTTCCTGGGGCGAATGGAATCGTTCGGTATGGTAGAAAAATTACCCGAGATGCAGAAAGTATTCCGTCAATTTCAGGTAAGTGAGAATCAGTATGAGCAAGTAACCTATGATATTGTGGAAGAGGAACGCCCTCCAATGGCCACTATCGCTGAGTATATAGAAAAATTCAAAAAATAGGGTCTTCTCTTATGCGTGTCGCTGTCGTCCATTATCACCTTAAACCAGGGGGGGTAACACGGGTGATAGAAAATGCACTCGATGGACTGACGAGTAAAAATGTTGAAGTTGTCGTGTTGTCCGGGCGGCCCTACGAAGGATCAGCGCTTGAAAACGTTCAAGTGGTTGACGGCCTCGACTATCGAAATGAATGGAATGATGGTGGCCCGGATCCAGAGACACTTGCGAGGAATTTAAAGGCTAAAGCAAAAGCCGGATTGAGTGATCAGGAACCAGATATTTGGCACATCCATAATCACAGCTTAGGGAAGAATATCGTATTTCCATATGCACTTGATGTGATCCTACAAGAGGGAGCCCATGTATT
>CAYQCG010000127.1:0-6106 GCA_964415925.1 uncultured Puniceicoccaceae bacterium
ACAGCGGGATTACCCACGGATAAAAATACGGCAGCAACGCCACCGAGGACTTTAGACATTACGCCTTTAGTCTGAGGTTCAGGGTTTAGATTCATTTTCATATCGTCAGTTTCAGGAGTTTGATTGTTTTGGCTTTGCGATATACCTCCGGCCGAGTCCGTGCCAGGATCCTCTTTTTTCGCGACGATGGCGTAAGCTCCCGTAGTGGTATCGACGATGTAATCAAGAGCGGTGCCCTCCAGTAGTTGATCGAGCGCATCCGGAACGTGATAATCCCCTATTAAGGATTTGGTGCGGATACCATTGACGATGTCCGAAGCGAAAAGGATATCCACCTCGGACTGGACTGCGAGCTGTTTGATGGATTCCCTGGCGGGACCTTCCGGTATATCGAATTTCCAGCTTCCAGAACCTGCAAATGCAGGAAATGTCAGCAGATTGAGTACAACCACCCCTAGCGTCAGGTATATGACCATAACGTAGCAGCGCAAAGCATGCACTAACGAGACTGGGAGTAACATTGTTAAGCATAGGGGTCGTCTCTCTCGACCCCATAGACGATTCAGATTAGTCTAAGTCCTAAGAAAAAATAAAAAAAATCAAATTTCATTTAGTTGATTTCCTATTATCATGATAAAGGAATAAAGTTAATCTTTCTTTTGAAGAATGATCAAATTCTCCTCTACTCTTTCGGATTCGATATTGAGGGTTAATTCCAGAAGATGAATAAACGCGTCTAGTTTATCCGCCCTGATGGCGGCATCGATCCGAAGATCCATGATGTCGTGATCGACAATCTGGATCTTTACGCTATTTCGCAGATTAAACTCTGCGACGGCATTGTGCAAAGCTGTTGACCTGAAGACCAGCAGTTCGGGTTTCCATTTCAACAACCGGTCGATCGTATCCCTTGGGAGGGCTTCTTTATGCGGTGTTCTTTCCCTTGTCAGGTTATTGAGCATGAGACGCGCACCGGACTCGACAACTTTAGTATGGGTTATCTTTTTCGGTTTACGAAGGACGCCACTGGATTTCTGTTCAGGAATTTTGGAAAGAACCTTCCCTTCAGTAACGATCATCTCAATGGAATCTTCTTCCATTTTGATATTAAAAGCGGTACCGATAGCCTGGAATTCATTACCTTCAACCGAAACAATAAAGGGACGTTTGGAATCGTGAGCGACCGTGAAAAAGGCCTCACCGCGGACCATGTTAATAAAGCGTTCTTCTTCGTTGTAGCTAATAAAGAGTTCCGTATTACCGTTCACATCCAACTCGCTCCCGTCATCCAGCTCGTAATACTCGTATTCATCAGTGACGATGCGCTGAAATTCGAACTCATCAGATTCCAGCGGCAGCAACCAGAGACTCAATGAAACGAGAGTTCCGAGGGCCGCGATACCGCCGACCCAGAAACTTCTTGAAAAGGCAGCGGAAGAATCGCGGGCGCCCAACAGATGTGGGTTGGGCTCATCACTGTGTTCGGGACGCCATTGGGACAGCAAATTCAAGCGTTTTGAGGTTTTCTGATGAAGAGCGATCATCTCACTGTGGACTGAATCCTCAGAGAGCCATTCGAGATATTCATCCTGTTCCTTTGGCGACAGGCCCTGATCCATGCGGGCGACCCACTGAGCAGCCTTGAACTCAGCGGATGATTTTTCTGACTTAAGTTTAAATCTCATTCGTATACCCCTCTATCCTGACTATTAAAGTGCTGCAAAAAGCTTGAACATTTGGCTACGCCGATGGTGATCTGAGTGGAAACTGTTTTCCGGGAGATACCCAGGTATTCTGCAATCTCGACCTGAGACATGTCGTAAACTTTCCAGAGGGTCATGATTCTCCTGCATTTAACCGGCAAAGACTGGATTGCGTGGGTGAGGATTTCCAGTTCCTGATTCCGGGCAACAGTATCCGGGATACTCAAACCGTTGTCATAAAGAGCGGTGTCAAACTCCTGATCCAGAGATTCAGTTTTTGTGGAATGGGCGCTCTTCATCTTATCGATACCGAGGTTACGAGCTGTCGTGAAGAGAAATGACTTCGGTGCTTTTATCCTGTTTTGCCTGCGAGCGTTGAGGACGCGGACGTATGTTTCCTGGATAATGTCATCGATATCGCAGTGATCGGGGAACCGTCCGACCAGCCAATTACGCAACAGATCCTCGTGTGGTTGAATTTCGGTTTCAAACCACTCTGAGAGATTCTGCTTTCTTTTGAACATACTGGATGAAGCTTGCCTGAAAAGTTGGACTGGACACCACAATGTGCAATTTACGCGTGCAAACACACCGCCTGAATGTTTAAGACGAAACAGCAGGGTGTTTGTCCGAAAAAAATCTGCTTGTTGATTTACGCTTCTTCAGACTAGGAAAAGGGGACGTGAAAGCAAGCTTCCAGGACGGAGGGACTTCGATAACCGTATCAGAAGGCTTTAATTATACCGTTCCTTAAGCCTGAAGGGGCGTGTAGTTGCATTTCGGGCCGTTGGGAAGTCATCCGGAACCGATTGGGTGACCTTACCGGTAGCAGCCCATTCGGTGCCCCGGAGGAAGGTAGTAATAAAGCTGACACCCTCCAAGGCAGGAGTATCGTGACCGAGTGTAGTGTGGAAGGTGCGACCCTTGCCGTAGTCGATAACCATGAGGATGGGTTCGTGGCGATCGGTAGGGGCGTTCTCGGACAGGTCTTTCCCGGTAGCCAAGACCGTCATGTCCTCGGCAGGGCCACGAAGCAAAGCATAGCATTCGTCTTCCGAGGTCAGCCACTGTTTGGGTAGCCCCTTCGTAATAGGGTGATCTGCGTCCCTCACAGTGATGTGAAATTCATGCCTGCTGCCATGCTTCCCTGCCCCGCCGTCGGAATTATCCCGAACCAGCTCACCGTGGTTATCGTAGTAAACGTAAGGTCCACTGGTTGAATTACGTCCACCCCAACCACCGAGGCCGATGATGCGGTTGTAAGCCCACCAGTCCCCGAATGCGTTATCAGCAGCATGAACAGAGACGAAGCCTCCGCCGCTGTGCATGTAGGTTTCAAAAGCACGCTGGGTCTCAGCCGGCCAATCGGCAGTTCTGGTGCCGAAATTGGATATGACCACATCGTAACCTTCAAAAGAGGGCTTGAAATCGGGGTCGGACTTGGGTTCGTCAAGATCCTGAGTTGGGCCAACTTTTGCGAGTGGCAACCATTTGCCTTCCCTTTGTTCGCCCCGCCAGGTGAAGCGGGTGCGATCGATATCGACCTCGAAGAGGCCGGACTCTTCGAGGTATTGCTTCATCATGATGGTCGACTTGGGCCAAACGACGTGGTTGTTCTGTCCATCAATGATGAGGGCTTTGAGTTTACCGGCACTTGCAGTGAAGGGCAGGAAACCGATGAAGAGAAGAACAAGGAATGATTTCATGGGTGTAGCGAATAGTCAGTGGATGAAATTAAGTGAGTGAAAGGTCCTCACCGTATTCCCAGCCTTTGCGGACCGGTTCCTTGACGTAGCAACTGAGGGTGCTGTCCTTGAAGGTCATGGAGTCGTGGAGGTATTCGACTTTCTTGCCGGTGCGGCAGGCAATCGTTCCGAGCAATACAATCTCGGTGAGGGGAACCGCGTAATCGAAGTTGGAACCACACTTTTCGATTTCACCACGGACAGCAGCAAAGAGCTCCTTGATGGGGTTGCCGACGGCACGGGGGAGGGTCTTGGGCGGTAGCTCACGCCGGAGCTCCATCCAGTTATTGACAAGACGCGGGCTAGTGGGACGCATACCCGGGGAGAAAAGGATGTTTTTATCGCCAATAAACATGCAGCCCATATTGAGTTCCCTGTCATCGTGGGCAGATTCCTTGACCGCATCCGTGAAATGAGGGAGGTGTCCGCCTTCGTACCAGTAAACCTTGAGGGGCTTTTTTCCGGGACGCGGGAACTCATAAACGTAGGTGCCCGCCCAAATTTTCGGCTCCTTGTCATGCAACTCATGACTGAAATTGATACCATTGTCCATGTGGACGGAGGAAGGATATCCGAGGCCGAGGGCATAGACAGGAATGTCCAAAGTGTGACAGCCGATGTCGCCAAGACCGCCTGAGCCGTAAGGCCACCACCAGCGCCAGGCACTCGGGCAAATTTTCTCATTGTAGGGAAGCATTTGTGCGGGGCCGGTCCAGAGATCCCAGTCAAGCGTAGCCGGGACAGGTTGAGCGGGGAGCGGGTTGCGGGCGTTGTGATTATTCGGTGTGGAGCGCTTACTCCAGGCATGGACCTCCTGCACTTCACCGAACATGCCAGCCTCGATCCATTCGCGGATCAGCTTCATGCCTTCGAAGTTGTGTCCCTGGTTACCCATGACGGTTTGCACCTTGAAGCGGTGATAGGCCTTCTGGAGGGTGCGTGCTTGCCATAAATCGTGAGTGAGGGGTTTCTGGGTCTGGACTGCGATACCGCGTTCCTTGGCTGCGTAAGTGGCTGGGAAGTGGGTGTGGTCAGGAGTACTGACAATGACGGCATCGAGTTCTTTGTAGTGCTTGTCGAGCATACGCCTAAAATCCTTGTAGTGTTTGGCGTTGGGGAATTCATTGAAACCGACCGCGCCCCGGACTTCATCGACATCTGCAATCGCCACGACATTCTCGCGGCGGCACTCCGAAAAGGCTGTCTTGGCAATGCCACCGCCACCGATGAGGGCTACGTTCAGCTTGTTGTTGGCGGCCATGACCGGCCGTGTACCAGTAAGAATCAAGGTACCGGAGGCAAGTGTACCTGTTTTGAGGAAATCACGACGATTGAGTTTTT
Organism: uncultured Puniceicoccaceae bacterium; assembly: GCA_964415925.1. Taxonomy (GTDB): domain Bacteria; phylum Verrucomicrobiota; class Verrucomicrobiia; order Opitutales; family Oceanipulchritudinaceae; genus CAYQCG01. The sequence continues at coordinate 4,790 of CAYQCG010000127.1, forward strand.
TCATTAATATGGCTTTCTTTAGGATTTCTAATATGGGGATTGAGAATTTTAAGACGAGCTACCTGGAAGTAAACCTTAATAATAACTACAAATATTAGTGTATTTTGTTTCAATTGAGAGGAGTTCTCAAACATCCTCAGGATTACAGGATCATGAGCAGTATATTATTTTTCATATTTCTTTGGTAATTCATCCAGCCAGGCATCCATCTTCGTGATTAATCTGGCAGTAACTTGAGGGAAGTCTTTGGCAACATTCCGGCTTTCGGACGGATCGGTAGAAAGATCGTAAAGTTCAATGTTATCCCTGTTCCTGATATTCATGTGCAGCTTCCATTTGCCATCCCTCATGGACGGTGAACTGTTGACCGAGTTGGTTTTCCAGTAGAGGGGCTTGGAACGGGCGCGATCGGCACCCATCCAGATATCAGAAACGTCTTCACCGTCTTGTAACGCAGGGATGTCATCAATGCCGGTAATGGCAGCGAAGGTAGGCATCCAGTCAATGCCGGAAATAACACTCTTTTCGTTAGTGTGGCCTTCCTTCACATACCCGGGCCACCGGATGATGAAAGGGACGCGGACCCCGCCTTCCAGCTGATTGTGTTTGCCTCCGCGGAATTCACCGGCGTAACCGAGCATGTTGTTGGAGTATTTGCGTGCTCCTTTGTTACCAAGGATAACCGGAGCCGGACCGTGATCACTGGAAAAGATAACCATGGTGTTATCGCGGATACCGAGTTCGTCGATAACATCCAAAACACGGCCAACGTTCATGTCCAACTGGTAGACATCACCGAGATACTGTCGCATGGATTCGTCGAGTTCCCCACCAATCTGGAGGCATTCGTCGAATTTGACCTGCATGGTTTCAGAGAAGTCATCCCTGTCCACGTGGATGTTACTGAACTCATTGGCTAAATGCTGTGGTACGTTAACCGGGAAATGGGTCGCATGGCCCCAGATGTTCACGTAGAACGGCTGTTTGCCAGCTGTTTCCCTTATGAAATCGATGGCGGCGGTGGTGAGGTCGTCATCCCGTCCAACATTGTAATTCCTGCTTTTGCCAATGACATCGACAACATCAATGCCGTACATTCCGTTGACTTCAGTATCTTTGGGACCGATGTGCCATTTACCGAAGTGACCGGTGCGGTAGCCTCTTTTCCTGAGGAGCTCTGTAATCGTGACTCGATCCCCGAATCCATAGGGGGCGGGGTATTTCTGGAACCTGGCGGGAAAGATACCCGTCATGATACCGGTCCTGCTGGGGCAACAGGTGACCCCCGTAACGTAAAACTGGGTAAACCGGGTGCCT
>CAYQCG010000128.1:0-6102 GCA_964415925.1 uncultured Puniceicoccaceae bacterium
CTACCACTCCTGCTCCCTCTTCCTCGATGCCTACAATAAAGGCCTCCGCGACTTTGACCTCGAAACCGCCTACGACGCCGTCCGCGATGCCCTCCTCAACCGCACCGCCATTCCCTGGCGACAGGGATACCCGCGCCACCCACTCGACGATTTCTACCACCGGCACGGATTTTATCCCGCCCTTCACCCCGGAGAAGAGGAAACATACCCCCTCGTCGACGACTTCGAGAAACGCCAGCCCGTCGCCATCACCCTCGGTATGAGCTACAACGCGTGGGTCGCCGCTGAACTCGCACAAATCCTCGGCCGTGACGACGACGCCGCTCTCTTCCGGCAAATGTCACAAAACTACCGTAACCTCTGGCACCCGGACGTCCGCCTCTTCATGCCGAAGGACGACCGGGGCGAATGGATCATGATCGACCCCATCTTCGATGGCGGCCCCGGTTACCGCAATTATTACGACGAAAACAACGGATGGACCTACGCCTGGTACGTCCAGCATGATATCCAGGGACTCGTCGAGCTGCTCGGAGGTCAAAAGGCCGCCGATGAACGCCTCGACGAGCTCTTTCGCACGCAGATCCCCGGCCGCAAGGCCAACTTCTACGTCGACGGGGCAAACTCCACCGGCATGGTCGGGATGTTCTCCATGGGCAACGAGCCCTCCTTCCACATCCCCTACCTCTATAACTACTTCGGCGCCCCATGGAAAACCCAGAGACGCGTTCGCTACCTCCTCGACGTCTGGTTCCAGGATACCTACTTCGGCATCCCGGGCGATGAAGACGGTGGCGGCATGACCGCTTTCGCCGTCCTCTCCGCCATCGGCCTCTATCAGGTCGTTCCCGGTGATCCCCATTTCACCCTCACCAGCCCTGTCTTTGAGGAAGTCGAGATCGCCCTCGAAAACGGCAAGACCTTCAAAATCTCCGCCCCCGGCTCCAGCCAACGCAACAAGTACATCCACGGCGTGAAATTGAACGGCAAACCCCTCGATGCTCCCTTCATCACCTACCAGGACATCATCAGCGGCGGAACCCTCGAGTTCGACCTACAGCCCCTCCCCGACCGTCAATGGTGCGCCAACACCACACCCCCAGGCTATTCAAAGTAAATGTGTCCTGTCGTATAATAATAATCCCCTGGCCGACGCGTAATCCGTCGCCGACCAGGGCGAGGCGATACTAAGAAATACTCCAATGGAGAAAGCCTGACCCGCAGCGCGTCGCCTTCGCCAAAGCCTCGCGAACACCCGCTACTTCCGCCTCCGCCAGTAGCTCACACCGGCCAGCGCCAGCACGATGATGGCAGCGTAGGTCTGGGTTTCTGGCTCGTCGTTTATTGATAGTTATGGTTGCTGCAAAGATCGTATAGTCCTTTAAGAATAACATTTCATAGTTCATATCCAAAGAGCATATGTATATTGTATGTTAATAGTTTAAGGCAGCATAGCATTTATCATATTGTCCCGGAATACGGGATCACCCGCATATCCTGTTACGATTATGCAACAAAAGGATGGACTGAGCGGAGGTTAACAGTAAAAGCCTGCCCGCATGAGTTCTTTACCTATGGCAGACATGTAGTGCCGTTGTTTACCCATCCACGCTTTGGGATTCGTGCTCCTGTGTCCGACCAGGAATTCTCCGGCAGCTTCCGTTGTCAGTTCAAGTTCTTCGTATGACTTCAGCCTCTCCCTATGAGCCTCAAGTTCTAATGCTAAAGCAGATACGATATATATATCACTTTTCGGTGCATTCTCAATACCTAGCATATCACCTCACAACCCTGAGCTTAGCATAAAAAGGTTAATTAAACGTTAACGTGCTCAATATTCCGGCCATGAATCTGGTTTGAGATCGAACAGGAATCTTTCGACCGGAAGACAAGGAATATCGTTGATCCGTTGGGCGTGCTTCCCACGGTAAAGCAAGACTGGTTTGGCTTGCGGATAGTCCTCGGTAAAATGCTTCAGTCCGTTGAGGTCGCGCGGATCAATTTTCTGGGCATGCTTCACTTCGATAGCATGAAAGTGCTCCTCTCCATAAAGGATAAAGTCCACTTCGACACCTGCTCTGGTCTGCCAGTAATAAAGCTTGTGCTCTTTCGCAGTGTAATCCACCCAGGCTTTGAGGTTTTGAGCAACCAAACCTTCCAGGGCATGGCCGCCCACTTCGCTGGTCGTATCCATTGGACCCTTGGGGCGAATTGTCTGGTAGACGCCTGCATCAAAAAAGTAGAATTTGGGGGCAGCAGCCAGGTGACGTTTGGCGCGTTTGGAAAAGACAGGCAGGCGGTAACCCAACAGCAAATCTTCCAGTATTTCAATGTAGTTGCTAACAGTGCGCTGCTTAACCGATGCATCTCTCGCCACATTACTGGCATTGAGCACAGATGCGTGGGAATAGCTCATACTCTCCAGGAAGCGGCCAAATGCACTGATATTGCGCGTAAGCCCTTCCATTTGCACTTCCTGTTCCAGGTAAAGCTTGAGATAGGCCTGCAGTTGTTGGCCTTTATCCTCGGCAGCATAGATCAAGGGCACGGTTCCATATCGCAGGGCTTCATCTAGAACAAATGACTTGGGGCCAAGCTCCGAAGCCATATAGGGGTGCATATGCAGCATCTGCGCCCTGCCACCCAAGAGGTTTGTACCCTGCCGCCTTAGCTTGCGCGCACTGGAACCTGTCATGACAAACTGCTGCCCTGTCTTTTGCTCAATCAGTCGATGAATGACATCCAATAATTCGGGGATTTTCTGAATTTCATCAATCACCACCCGTTTCTGAGCTTTCTCCTGCAGGACAGTTTGCTCCAGGGTCTCAGGACGGGCATTGAACTGATTAAATACACTGGGATCAAGCAGATCAAAATGCAGCGTACCCTGTGCATCTTGCAGCGTCCATACGGTCTTTCCCGTGCCCCTGGGCCCAAATAGGAAAAAGTGCGCATTGGGCCATCGCAGGTAGCGATCTACAGTCTTCATTGTCCAGTATCCTAGCATCCTTAATGCCGAATTGCAATGCAATCTAGCAACAATGATGCTAAATTGAATAGCAAAGTGCTCAGAATAAATACAGCTGGTTACGCCTATCCTCATCGAAAAGCCGATATTCAGGGGCTTTTGCCTGCAACGCGATAGCATCGGGCCTTGCATGAGCAGTTCCAGACGCTCTCTTTGACTGACCGGTTGTACACCAGGCATCAGCGAGGTAGACCTATGGGCGTTACCTCACTGTCATATTTCATGGTTGATCCTTTCTAAATGGCAAACCCCGCTTTCGCGGGGTCGTTTTTTTGAGAATTCTAGAGGCTGTGGAATACATGCACCTCCCGGAATGACTGCTCGATGGTGAACACATCGCCATTGAGTTTCATATCGTGTGCGATGGCCTCGTAATCGATGTAGTTGACCAGAGTTACGGGAATCGGGGTGGTATCCTCTATCAGCTCGCCTGCATAATCACTCAAGCTCTCATGACAGCCGATATAGTTCTCTAGCCCGCTCTGCATCTTCCAGATCACCGCACGATGTGCCGGAGCCTGAGTAGTCAGGCCGGGGTGAGCTACTGGCACAGACGGTAGTAGTCAGGTATTAGGCTTCACGCTCTAGCTTTACGGACCCGCCTCGTGACAGGGGCGGGTTTTTTGTTATTGTTTTGCCTGCTCTAGTGCCCGCTTTATCTAACGCTAGAAACCGATTCAAAGGAACCGTTTACAGTTAACTGGGGGCAACGGCATACGTAGAAGAGGGTGTATGCCCTAACGTTACGCAACGTTTTTGTAACAGTGATTGTTTATCATTGCAGGGCATGTAGTTATCAGTAGGTATTCTCACACTGTCTATTAGTTTTAGGAACGTCTATAAACACTCAAAACGCTGTCTACTATGAAATATTCTCTGCTGTCTCTGACCGCACGCACGTGCTCTGCTGGACTCGTCTTCGCACTCTCTCACCTCGCAACGGCAGACTCCGTTTTTGACGGCGTCTTCGAGCTCTCCAGCCTCGATGGCAGCAACGGGTTTCAGATCAACGGGATTGATAGTGGTGATCGATCCGGCTACAGCGTGAGCAACGCGGGGGATGTCAACGGGGATGGCATTGATGATGTTATTATTGGTGCAATTTTTGCCGATCAATTCAGGTTCCAAGCTAACCCCGGAATCGGAAAGACCGAAACTGAATTACCTATTAATAAATAATCAATAAATATCTAATATCCATGAAAAAATATAAACTCTATACGTTTGCTTTCATTATTTGTGTCCTAGCAATATCACGAGCTGAAGCGCAGGTTCGCACCCTATCGCCAGGGACTTACACATTTGAGAGTTCATTCAATGAAACTCTGAATGTAGGCTCTGGTGTGACTGTGACTGACAACATAGGTGTCTACACAAATGGTGTCCTGAATATGTCAGATGGCGCTGTTGGCGATGATATTCGTGCGTTTGACAACGGAATAATAATCTTTTCCGGTGGAACTGTTGGCGATGATATTCGCACTTATGACACAAGCTCTGCTAACATTTCCGGTGGTAGCATCGGTGATGATGTGCGTAGTTACGGGAACAGTAATCTAAGCATTAGCGGAGGCACTATAGACAATGATATTCGTGCTTTTGAAAATAGTACTGTAAATATTACAGGTGGCACAATAACCGACGAAGTGCGTGGATTTGACAACAGCACGGTATCAATCGCAGGGGGTTCTATTCTAGGTGCGGGCACTCAAGGGGGTGAGTTTGACCCTGTGAGTCTAATATCAGATGGACGCATTAAATCGTTTGGTTCAGCTGACTTCTATATATATGCAAGTGACTTCGGCTCAGTATCTGCGGGTAGTTATCAATTGGGAAATCTGATGGATGGTTTAGTCACCTATACCTATGATAATGAACCTCTCACACCAGGAGGTCCGTTGGGTACCGTGACAGAACTTCACAACTCGCTGTTCCTGGATATCGTATTTGCGGATGCGAGCACAACGTCACTCACCTTCCAGGCGCTTAATCAGGATGTCTCGAATATACTTGTTCAGCCTGAAAAGTTGCAGTGGCAAGGTACCCTACACTTGATAGATGTCGACGGGCCGGGTGTTATCGTGCCTGAACCGGCCACTAATGTAATGATTCTGTCATTGGCAGTATTTAGTATCGCTTGCTACCGACGGAAGCGGACCTGTTCCGTATAGATCTCTTTTGTATACCCGTCACGCCCAGTTGTCGGCGTGGCGGGCGTAGAGGTAGAGCAAATCGGATAGCAATGCATTTGACAATACAATGTATTATGGATTGTAATGCATTGTATGATACGATCGACATTGACAGATCGAGGGCAGACGACGATTCCTGCACAAGTACGCAAGGCGCTGAAGCTAAAGCCGCGCCAGCAGATCCGTTACGAAATTCGCGAGGAAGGTGTGCTGTTGGTGCCAGAGACTGAATCGCTCATGGATTTGGCAGGAAGCCTGAAGACAAAGGTGCCGGCTGCGGATAAGGCATTAGAGCGGGATTCAGCGCGCAAGACACGACTCAAGCACTACACCTGAGCACCATGCCCAACGTACTGATCGATACGAATGTGCTGCTGCGCTTTGTGCGGAGCGATCATGCGGAATTGTCGTCAAGAGCAGAGGCACTCTTCTTTCAAGCCGGCCAGGGTGAGGTCACACTGTTGTTGCGTGACATGGTGGTGGCAGAGGCAGTGTGGGTGCTGACCTCACACTACAAGACTGCCCGGGTGAAAACCGCATCAGTCTTGAGCAAACTTTTGACGCGGCCTGGCATCCGCGCAGAGAACCTGGAAGTGATGTTACTGGCGCTGGAGCACTTCAAGACCGTGAACGTGGACTTTATGGATTGCTATCTGGCAGCAGTCGGTGAGCTTTCGCAGACTCAGATCGCGTCCTTCGATGAAGACTCCAGAAAGTTTAAGGGTATCAAGCGCCTGAAGCTCTAGATACAGGTACTCACGCCCAGTTGTCGGCGTGGCGGGCGTAGATGTATAGTAGGTCAGAGAGGCGGTTGAGGTAGCGCAGCAGGCTAGGCCTGACCTTCCCGTGAAGGCTCGGTTATGAATCGGCACACAAAATGTG
>CAYQCG010000129.1:0-6074 GCA_964415925.1 uncultured Puniceicoccaceae bacterium
AAAATCCCGGGAGATTCCCGGGATTTTTTAGTTTATCTGGTCGTGATGAAGGTTAACCTGCATTGAATGAGTAAAGATCTCGAAGAGGGTGACATACTTCAGCTCGATTTTTCGAAGCTATCTAAAATCGCGCAATGCACTGCTGAGGTTGTTCCCGTTGTTGTCCAGGATGCAGAGTCGGGCCAGGTTCTGATCCTTGCATATGCAAACGAGGAAGCGATCCGAAGAAGTCTTCAGGAGCGCAAAGCTGTATTCTGGAGCACTTCACGAAATGAGCTTTGGAGAAAAGGAGAAACTTCGGGAAATCTACTGGAACTGATCGAGCTCAGGGTTAACTGTGAACAAAATTCCCTGCTCTATAAGGTTAAGGTTAAGGGAGAGGGAGCTTGCCATACCAGGGATAAAGACGGCCGATACCGCAAGAGTTGCTATTATCGTAGACTCACGGATGAAGGTTCTTTGGAACTCGATTAGACAGGTCCGTTTAATTTGAATCCAGTTTATCTTCACTTAGACTGCCTTGAAGCTTGTTACGTAGCAACAGTTTCTCATTGGCTTTGCGCAGGTACCCGATAAAAAGACGGTAGCGTTCCTGCATATCCAGAGTTTCCAGCATTTTTTGTTTTATTGAGGGATCTTCACATATTGAATAGCCCAGAAGGTCGATAAAGGTTTCATAATCTTTTATCGAATTGATAAAAGAGTAAAAGTCGTCGGTCAGGTTTCGGCCAAGTTTGTCGTGTTCTGCCAGAAGTTTGTGTATTTCTGTCCGCATTACAGGTATACGGTCTGGTTCAAGTGGTGGGTTGCTCTGCAGGGGCGCAATATCAATGATCCGATAGGGCACTTCCTGGTGGATGGCATTTATTTTCACGCGACATAGACCCTGTAGCACAAGGTTTGACGTACCGTCGGGATTATCATGACATGCCCGTACTATCCCCAGTGTTGCTGTATCATGAGGTGGTTCATGTAGGCCGAAGTTGTTGACAGGGCCCTGATTGGTTTGGGCGATTGCAAATAACCGCTCTCCATTCAGGACTCCTTTTAACATGAGACGATAACGCTCCTCAAATATATGCAGTGGCATGATGGCCTGTGGAAACAGGACAACATCTGTTAATGTCATAACCGGCACTCTCTGGGGAACATTTAACTCATGATCCATGCCGTAAAGTATCCACGCTGGCAGGAATTCAACTATTTCCCTGCTTTTTATCTGTTAGGAAGACCACTTCCATATGTGGAGCAATTCCGGCTCCGGATCGTCCGTTTCCGAATAATAGACAGCCATCCTCAACGCATACAACCTGTCGACAGGTGTGCCGGGTTTACGGTCACAAATTTCGCCGTAGAGTACTTCTGGTGAACGTCCGCTCAACTCGTCTATTTGTTGAAAACCACAGTCAAGCAAGTCCCTGACGGTCAGTAAATCTATTCCGGGAATGCGATTCAGAGGCGAGTGCAGCGCTTCGTAATCGACCTTCTTCTTTTTCTTTGGTTTCTCAAAATATTCCATTATACATCTGTAGTCGTTCTGGTATTACCATACTCAGCCCAGAAGTTTTTCAGAACTTGCTCAAACTTATTCCGGTCGACAAGTTCTTCCCAGTTTTCCAACAGGATAGTTAGGGTGTAGTTGTTGCCCACAAAAGTTTGTTTTTCGGACAATTCGCGCAGTTGGCCATAGGCCTTCTCTGTCAACGCAACATTAAACCGCTTGGGTAAAGGCAATCGTTTTTTAGGCATACCAGAGGTAAGCAGCTATGATCCGGTTTTTCAAACTCGGGTGTGACACTGTCCTGTATAAGTTACACAAAGTGTGCCACAAGTGTGACACAGTGTCATTATTGAATCATTCGTCTCTCGGTGATCAAATGCTTGAATGTTACACAAGAATATACACTTCAATGTTTTGTAATACTTAAAAGTTGATGGCACAATCACTGCAATCACTGTGATCGTGAGTAAAGTAATCGGGATCGATCTAGGAACTACCAATTCATGCATGGCCGTCCAGGAAGGAGACGAAACTGTTGTTATCCCTAATTCCGAAGGTTCGCGCACCACACCATCCGTGGTCGCATTTACCAAAGATGGCGAACGACGGGTTGGGCAGGCGGCAAAACGGCAAGCTGTTACTAATCCGCTGAATACGATCTTCTCCGCCAAGCGCTTAATCGGACGAAAGTTCTCCGAGGTTCAGGAAGAAGCGGCCGGTCTCCCCTATAACGTAGTGGAAGGTAAGAATGGAGATGCATGGATTGAATGCAAAGTAGGTGACAAGACAGAGCGGTTCGCACCGGAAACCATTTCTTCCATGGTTTTAGCCAAAATGAAGGCTGATGCAGAATCCTATCTGGGAGAAAAGGTTACCGATGCGGTTATTACAGTGCCGGCTTACTTCAACGATTCACAGCGTCAGGCAACCAAGGACGCGGGCACTATTGCTGGCTTTAACGTTTTACGCATCATAAACGAACCAACCGCAGCTTCGCTTGCCTACGGTCTCGACAAGAAAAGCGATGAAGTCATTGCGGTTTACGATTTGGGCGGAGGTACATTCGATATTTCAATTCTTGAGATCGGTGACGGCGTATTCGAAGTCAAGGCAACGAATGGAGACACCCATCTTGGCGGAGATAATTGGGATACAGCCCTGATTAACTGGCTAGTCGATGATTTCAAGAAAGAGCATGGTATCGACCTGAAGAAGGACCCGATGGCCTTGCAACGTCTCAAGGAAGAAGCTGAAAAAGCCAAGATAGCCCTCTCCAGTGCACAAAGCACCGATATTAACCTGCCATTCATTACAGCGGACGCTTCTGGGCCCAAGCACCTGAATATCAATTTAACCCGCTCCAAGCTTGAGCAGATTACAAGCGATTTGTTCCAGCGCACGATTACACCTTTCGAAGCATGCTTGAAAGACGCCGGTCATTCCAAGGGAGAAATCAACGAGCTGGTTCTTGTTGGCGGAATGACCCGCATGCCTAAGGTTATTGAAACAGCCCGAGAACTTACCGGTAAGGAACCGCACAAGGGTGTCAATCCGGATGAAGTTGTTGCCATTGGCGCGGCAATTCAGGGCGCTGTCCTCCGTGGTGATGTAAAGGACGTCCTGCTACTGGACGTCACGCCTTTGACCCTCGCTATTGAGACTGCTGGCGGTCGTGCCACGCCGATGATTGAGCGTAATACAACCATCCCCACGAAAAAGGCGGAAATCTTCTCCACCTACGCTGACCAGCAGACGGCTGTAGACATCAAAGTCCTGCAGGGGGAGCGTCCCATGGCTTCGGATAATAAAATTTTAGGAAATTTTCGTCTCGACGGCATTCCTCCTGCACCCCGTGGAACACCTCAAATTGAGGTGACCTTTGACATTGATGCCAACGGTATCCTCCATGTCACAGCCAAGGATAAAGGCACCGGCAAGGAACAGAAGATTCAGATCACCGGTGCCAGCGGCCTCGACAAGGATGAAGTGGATCGCCTCAAGAAAGAAGCCGAGATGCACGCCGAGGAAGACAAGGCCAAAGCTGATGCCGTGGAAAAACGGAACCAGCTGGATAACCAGATTTATAATCTCGAAAAGATCATGAACGAATCCGGTGAAAAACTGGGCGACAAAAAGGATCTGGTCGAAGGCCTCGTTAAGGAAGGGAAAGATGCGCTCGAGTCTAACGACAAAGACAGGATAGCCTCAGCCTTGGATAATCTCCAGAACAACCAGGAACTTCAGCAGGCTATGGCCGCCATGTATCAGCAGGAAGCTGCCGGTGCTGGTGCCCAGCCCGGAACTGAAGCAACAGAAGGGGAGAGCGAACCCTCCGGGGAGCAAAAGAAAAAGTCCGGAGACGAGAACGTTGTCGACGCCGAAGTCGAAGACGTGAAGTAATTTAAATAAACAAGAACATAAACCTAACATAACCCTTATAAATAACAAAAATGGCAACTGCGACTGCTGTTAAAATCCGTCCTCTTGGCGACCGAGTATTGGTTCAGGCCATCGAGGAAGACGAACAAATCAAGGGTGGAATCATTATTCCTGATTCCGCCAAGGAGAAGCCCACTGAAGCTGAAGTGGTAGCCCTCGGTACCGGCAAGAAACTGGACGATGGCTCTGACTACAAGTTCTCCGTTAAAGTCGGTGACCGCGTCATCGTCAGTAAGTACGGTGGCACGCAGGTCAAGTATGCGGATGATGAATACACTATCCTGCGCGAAGATGACATTCTCGCTGTAGTCGACTAATCACATCTGCCAACCATTAACCATAACACGATAAAATTATTTAATCATGCCTAAACAAATTCTCTTCGACGAACAGGCCCGCAAAAAAATCCTCAGCGGTGTCGAGCAACTCGCCAAGGCGGTGAAGGTGACCCTCGGTCCGAAAGGTCGCAATGTGGTCATCGACAAGAAGTTCGGTTCTCCCACTGTCACCAAGGATGGTGTCACCGTAGCCAAGGAAATCGAATTCAAGGATCCGTTCGAAAACATGGGTGCACAGATGGTCAAGGAAGTTGCTTCCAAGACTTCTGACAACGCCGGTGACGGTACCACAACAGCTACTGTATTGGCCGAAGCCATCTACCGCCGCGGTCTCCGTAATGTGACAGCTGGCTCGAACCCGATCTATATCCAGCGCGGAATTGAAAAAGCCGTCAGAGCATCGGTCGAGGAAATGGCCAAACTGTCCAAGAAGGTCAAGGACCGCGAGGAAGTGAAGAACGTCGCAACGGTTTCCGCCAACTGGGACAATGAAATCGGTGAAATCATTGCCGATGCCATGGACAAGGTCGGCAAGGACGGTACGATAACGGTCGAAGAAGCCAAGGGAATCGAAACCACCCTCGACGTTGTCGAAGGTATGCAGTTCGATAAAGGCTATCTTTCGCCGTATTTTGCCACCGATCAGGAAGCCATGCAGGCTGTCCTTGAAGACGCCTACATCCTCATCCACGAGAAGAAGATCAGCAGCCTGAACGACATGCTGCCTCTTCTCCAGACTGTGGCCAAGAGCGGCAAGCCATTCCTCATCATTGCAGAAGATGTTGAAGGCGAAGCCCTTGCTACTTTGGTTGTGAACAAGATCCGGGGCACCCTGAACGTCTGTGCCGTCAAGGCACCCGGCTTCGGCGATCGTCGTAAGGCTATGCTCGAAGATATTGCAACACTGACAGGTGGCCGTTGCATCACCGAGGATCTCGGCATAAAACTGGAAAATGTCCAGCTCTCTGACCTCGGCCAGGCCAAACGCGTGACCGTCGACAAGGAAAACACTATTATTGTTGAGGGTTCAGGTAAGGCTTCCGACATCCAGGGGCGTGTTAAACAACTCCGCCGTCAGATCGACGAAACCACTTCCGACTACGACCGTGAAAAGCTGCAGGAACGCCTTGCCAAGCTCGCAGGTGGTGTGGCCGTGATTAACGTTGGTGCCGCCACAGAGCCTGAAATGAAGGAAAAAAAGGCACGCGTGGAAGACGCCTTGCACGCAACTCGCGCAGCCGTTGAAGAAGGCATCGTCCCCGGTGGTGGTGTTGCCCTGCTTCGCACCCTCAAGGCTATCGAGAAACTCGAACTTGAAGAAGACGAAGCTATCGGTGCGGACATTGTCAGACAGGCCATTGAGGAACCCCTTCGCCAACTCTGCAAGAATGCCGGCATCGACGGTTCACTGGTCGTCCAGGAGGTCCTCAAGCAAAAAGCAGGTTTTGGTTACAATGTAACCACAGGTCAATACGAAGACCTCGTAAAAGCAGGTGTTGTCGATCCGACGAAGGTAACCCGGACAGCCCTGCAGAATGCAGCATCCGTTGCCGCATTACTTCTGACAACCGAGGCTATGATCACAGATATCCCGGAAGAGAAGAAGGATGCAGCCGGCGCTCCGGGCGGCGGTATGGGCGACATGGGCGGCATGTATTAAGCCACTTAACGCACATTCTCATTTACACAAAAGCGCCTCCAACCGGGGGCGCTTTTATTCTGTGCTGCTGCCGCCATTCTCAATGTCGTCCATTGATAAATTGAGACGTTTAAAGTAAACGCCGGTCGAACGCACG
>CAYQCG010000130.1:0-6065 GCA_964415925.1 uncultured Puniceicoccaceae bacterium
TAATGCCAGCATAATGTGGTCTCGCGCCCTGAGGTTAGGGAGGGAGTGTCTTTGCTAATGATCATAAGGTGCGGCATTAGAAAAGATCATAAGCAATATGATCGGATAAAAAGTCCTTGCGTGTTAATGGGAACAGGCTTTTATTCAACTATATGGTTGAATTATCAGCAGGAACGTTGGATGCGACGTTTTACGCGCTGAGCCATCCGGCACGGCGACGGATGCTGTTGGAATTGCTGAAGCGGTCGCTGGCGGTAACGGAACTGGCGAAGAGATTCGAGCTGTCGCTGAACGGGGTATCGAAGCACATCAAGGTTCTGGAGAGAGCAGGTCTTGTACACCGGGAAGTGCAGGGGCGCGTTCACCAACTCCGGATCGAGACGCAGCCGTTAACGGAGGCGGCAGAGGCGATCAAATTTTACCGGGAGTTCTGGCAGGGTAATATGGATGCGCTGGCTGACTACCTGGAGCAACCCGAATCCGAAATGGAAATCCGATTATTATGACTACTCAAATTAAGACCACACCTGACAGTGTGACCCTGACCCGCCTGATTAAGGCGCCGCGTGAAAAGGTTTTCGCGGCCTGGACGGAGCCATCGACCCTCGAACGGTGGTTTGGCTGCCAAAACTCGATCTGTAAAGTGGAAGAGCACGACCTGCAAGCAGGCGGCAAATACGCGCTACACTTCAGATTTCCTGACGGGAGTGAGGATCTGGTTTACGGGAGCTTTACGGAGGTGTCACCAATCGACCGTCTGGGCTTTACCTGGAAGTGGAGCAACACCTCAGCAGAGACACCGGTGATCAACGAGACGCAGGTGCTGGTGGAATTCTATGATTGTGATGAAGGCACGGAAATCCGTTTGACGCACAGCGGATTTGAAAACGCCGAAGTGGCCGGTATGCACGACAAGGGGTGGAGTGCTGCGTTTGAAGCCCTTGAAAAACTTTTTTAATAAATTTGCACATTTAGTACTGACAGAACCAAAAATATATACATTTGTATACTTTATGAATGAAGATATACGCAACCAACACGGAGCTTTCTCCTGGGGAGAGCTGATGACGAAGGACCCCGCTGCCTCGAAGCGATTCTACTCCGAGCTACTGGGATGGGAAACGAAGGATACGGAAATGCCTCCATCCGCAGGAGGGGGACAACCCATGACCTACACATCATTGATGATCGGCAAGGAGGAAAGTGTCGGCGGTTTAATGAAAATGCCTCCTGAAGTACCTGAAGGGGTTCCGCCCTACTGGGGGCTGTATGTGACGGTCAAGGACATAGATGCCGTGGCAGCCAAAGTAGAAGCACTGGGCGGCAGCCTGGTGTGTCCCGTTATGGACTTGAAGGAAGTGGGCCGAATGGCCGTGATCCACGATCCGCAGGGTGCGGTATTATCACTGATCCAGTATGTTCCGGCGGAAATGTTCCAACCCGGTGAGGATGTTCGCAACAAGCATGGGGCATTCTCATGGGGCGAGTTACTGACGACAGATGCTGACGCAGCTAAACAATTTTATGGAGAACTGCTTGGCTGGGAAATGGAAGACCGGGCCATGCCCTACTGTGACGGTGAAGGCGACGGCTTTACCTATACGCTGGCAAAGCTAGCAGCAGACCAGCCGGTTGGTGGGATCATGAAAATACCTCCGCAGATGCCTGAAGGCATACCGCCACACTGGGGTGTGTACGTGACGGTGAACGACGTGGATGCTGTGGCTGCAAAAGCAAGGGAGCTTGGAGCTACGCTCACATACGAGCCGATGGATGCAGAAGGCGTCGGACGGATGACCAACCTCCGCGATCCGCAGGGGGCTCATTTATCGGTGATTCAATACAATGAACAATTTTAGGTAACCGATATCATCCAAAGCCACAGGTGAACTCCTGCGGCTTTTTTATTTTGCCAGAAGCGATTGGAGGCCAGACACTTCTATTATGAGATTCAAAGACAGGCTGGCGGCTGCCTGGGAGCAGGCGGACTCGATGCTGTGTGTGGGTCTGGATCCCGACCCAAAGCGGATACCCCAACATGTGATGGAATCCGAGTTACCGTTATTTGACTTTTGCCGAAGCATCGTGGAGGTAACGTCCGACCTGGCATGTGCCTACAAGCCGCAACTGGCTCACTTTATCGGACAGGATGCCCTACCCCAGCTAGCGGCAACGATCGGAGCAATCCGTGAACTGGCCCCGCATACGATAGTGATCCTCGACGCAAAGTTCGGAGACATCGGTTCGACAGCAGAATGGTATGCGAAGTATTGCTTCGAACATCTGAAGGCGGATGCGGTGACGCTGAATCCTTACATGGGGGGTGACAGCCTGAAACCCTTTACCGAGGATCCCGCAAAGGGAGCATTTGTGCTTTGCCATACCTCGAATAATACAGCGACAGAGTTACAGACGGTTAGAACAAACAGTGACCGGCCTTTGTTTCTGGAAACGGCAGAACTTGCCGAAAGGAAGTGGAACCGGCATGAGAACGTTGGTTTGGTGGTGGGAGCGACTTACCCGGAAGCCTTAGCCAGGGTGCGGGAATCCGCAGGAGCTATGCCTTTACTTGTACCGGGAATCGGGATACAGGGAGGAAGCGTCAAAGAAGTTATCCAGTATGGCAGGGACGCCAAGGGCAAAGGGTTGGTAATCAATGCCTCGCGCAGTATCCTGTATGCAGGTGATGGAATAGATTATACTGAGAAGAGCCGGGCCGTGGCGAAAGAATTGGTCAAGGTAATGAGGGAAACTGACTAACCGAAGACGGTTAGGATTGAATAGCCCGTAGTTTAACCCAATGCGAATCTAGTGCACCTCCCCTAACTGATGTTAAATTCTCGTGACGGAGGTTGTTTCGTCTTGTGAGGAGGGCCGATTCGGGCACTATCAATAGCGCTGTCTTTAAACTGAACGCTGTCTACCATATCTTATATTAAACGCACGTCATTTTGTGCGAGTCTGTTGATGCTTGCATCCAGGCACCGCATACACTCTCTGCGCAACTGCTGAATTTGGATGAAGCAGACGAGAACAACTTGTTGATCTTCGGCATGCCGAATTCCATGACGACGATCAACTTAATTACCTTTTCCGATGTTATGGGGAAGCTTGCGATCGGGGGCGATCTGACCATCAAAGGCGGTGGTTATGCAACTGGCTTAAATAGCAGCTTTAACGGTACCCCGACTATGCAGGTCGGAGGAGATATGGAGGCTAACTTTGGTGGTCAGCTTTTCTTTGGCGATCTCTACGTCGGGGGCACGTTGACTAACAACAGCGGAACATTCAACGCCAAAAACGGAAGTATATTCACCAACATGGCTATCCCGTTCGACTTTGCGAGTGCCGAGAATGACTTGAACACGAAGTCGTTCATTCTTGGAACCGCCTCCACAACAGCGAACACCAGCGCCCAGCTCAATACGTCGGGCGAACTTGAATTCACTGGTCTTGCAACAGACTTGAACGTTTTCAATATCAGCGCCAGCTTGCTTGAATCTGCCAACGGCATCCGCTTTGACTTACCGAATTCAGCCCATGCATTGATCAATGTCACAGGGACGGGAAGCGGTAACGCCATCAACATCACCGGGGGTCAGCAGTTTCTGCAGGGTACAAGTGAGACGCGAATCCTGTACAATTTCGTCGATGCCGAAGAGATCTTCATGCAAAACCTGACATGGGAAGGTTCAATTCTGGTCACCAATGCCACTTATCGGGGTCGGAACGGTGAATTCCATGGCCAGCTCATTGCCCAGGAACTTCTGGAATTCGATAACAGCAACACCATCCAGTTCCACAATTTTCTGTTTGAGGACTTTGCAAATCCGATTCCAGGGGTTGTGCCGGAGCCACAGACCATTGGAATTATTACGTTTTTAGCCCTGTTTCTGTTCCACGGTGCACACCGTTGGATTCGCGAAAGGCACTCTCGCTAGCCGCTGTAGACCAGCAAACGTTGATTGATAGGGTCCACTTGATTGTGGGCCTTAATCTTATTCATGGTTTCGTCGTTGAGGGCCTGGCCTTCGGGGATGAGCAACAGGCCGGTTGGGCTGTAGAGACCTTTGGCAAGAGTCATACCCGGCTTGAGGTCGGAGAAGAGGACTTCACGAACTTTCTTTGGAAGCTGAACCATACGAGTAGCCTTCAGAAAAAGACGGACTGCTTCGGGTTCAAACGCCGTGCCGCTCTGACGGAGGATATCCTCAATGGCTGCATCGCGGGCAAGACCACATTCGACAAAGTGGACGGCGACAGCGAGGTATCGAGCCGGGCGCGGAATGCTATCGCCAATCAGGCAGTCGGGAAAACCTGAACCGTCCCAGCGTTCATGGTGTGCACGGATGGTGAGGCCCACCGCCTGCAGGTGGTCGACGAAAGCCGCAAGGGTCTGGCCGTAGATAGGGTGATTACGAATGAGTTGCTGCTCGCCATCACTCAAGCTATCGGGGTCTTCACGGGCACGGAGATAGACATCACGGGAAATACCGATAAGGCCGATATTATGCAGCCAGGCACCGGCCTTGAGAATATGCTGTTCTTCGACAGAGAGTGGCCCGGCCTCGATCATTTTCAGGCAAAGGTCGACAACGGCCCTGGTTTCCTTTCCGAGAAGCGGATGGTAGGCGCTGATAATGCGGTAGCAGAGCTCGAGGGAATGCTCGAAGTTTTGACTGAGTGCCTCGTTGGCCTTGTTCAGGATACGCTTCTGTTCGTTGAGCTCGGTAACCTTTTTTTGCAGTCGAGAATTGGTTTCCGCGAGTTGTTGATTGAGTTTAAGAGTGTCATTCTGGAGCTTTGTATTGACTTCCAACATCTGGAAGCGCTTGACCGCATCGCTGACGGTAGCGAGTAATTCCTCACGCAACCACGGCTTGGCAACGAAGCGGTAAATTTCTCCGCTATTAATAGCCTCGATTACGGTTTTGAGGGTTAATACCCCGGTGATGAGGATGCGTGAAGCGTTGGGTTGGATTATTTTGGCTTTGCGAAAGAAATCGAGGCCGGTCATTTCAGCCATGCGCTGATCGGAAATGATTACGGCGAAGGACTGTTCCTCAACCAGTTTGAGGGCCTGGTGTGCTGAAGTGGTTGTGACGAGATTATAATTCTCACAGGCCATGGTTTCCTGCAAGGCAACGAGAATAATTTCATCATCATCCAGAACCAGAACGGAATGCTTGGGGTCGCTTGCCATGTTAAAATACTTTAGCTGGAAATGGTCTCTTTGAGGCGTTTGCCGATTTCGCGGACAATATCCTGGTTGCTGCAACTTTCGGCGAGAAGAACATCTTCATCCTTGCTCAAAGCATCGGGAAGCTGGTCAATGTTCTGTCCACAAATCACATAGAGGCAGGGGATATCGGGGTAAGACTGCTGTAAATCCTGCCAAAGGGCATCTGCCAGCGTGTCGACACCCATACGCATGATAACGATGTGGTGTGGCATAAAGGCAGCCTCACTGAGGATGCGATGAATTTTCTCGGGTTTGGAAAAAGTGAGGAGTTCATATTCTTTTTCGCGAAGGAGATCGATAATTTGATACTCCTCGTGCTGGTTGAGATAAAGTGCAAGGCGGGTACGCATTTCATGAATTTGAGGAAGAGTGTCAGGTTCGATGAAATCATCCTCTTCGGTAAAGTCTGCGAGCGGAAGGTAGATGTTGAAAGTGGTGCCTTTATTGACCTCACTATGAACGAAAAAGCGACCCTTGCATGCGTCGACGAAGAGGCGAGCATTGTAGAGGCCGAAACCGGTTCCCTTGGTTGCCTCCTTGGTAGTAAAAAACGGATCAAAAATTTTAGACTGGATAGCTTGAGGTATACCGCATCCATTGTCCGTGAACTCGATAATTACACCATCCCTGGAGGGGGACCATGGACCATCGGCGGTATTTTCCATGATTACGTCGCCGGCCTTAACCTGCATGACCTTCATGATAATCTCACCGTCGCACTGGATAGCATCGGCACTGTTCATGGCGAGGTTGAGAATCATCTGGCGGAAAGCCACATCGTCCATATAAACGGGCAACTCCTTCTCGGTGAAGACAGTCTCAA
>CAYQCG010000131.1:0-6048 GCA_964415925.1 uncultured Puniceicoccaceae bacterium
GACACCATGGTTATGATCAGATCACCCATCCGCGTCGTAGTCATGGGTATGGCAGCCAGCATGGGCGCGATCCTTCTCTGTGCAGGTGAAAAAGGCAAACGCCATATTTTTCCCCACGCACGCGTCCTGATCCATCAACCTTTGATAACCGGCCGTTTTATGGGCCCTGCTGTAGATATTCATATTCAGGCACAGGAAATGGAAAAAATACGTGATGAGATGAATAAAATCCTGTCGGACGCATCAGGACAATCTATTGACAAGATCAGGCAGGACTCAGACCGTGACTTTTATTTAAGCGCACAGGAAGCGATTGACTACGGGTTGGCGGATGAGATCGTAAACAAGCTTTCCTGATATCGGCTATTCCAGATCGCGTAAGCGCTGGTTCCAATTCATCATCACCCGAAGTTCCTTCGCCTTTTCGGCGATGGGTATACCAACCCCCAAGGCTTTCTTCCGGAGGGCATCTGACGTAATTTTATGATCCAGCAATGAGGAGCATAACGTGTAAGCCATGGCTGACTCATCGCTCTCATTGAGGACTTGGGCAATTTCAAGGGCTACCGGGATATCCTCTGCCCTGAAGAACTCGAGCTCAGTCAGAGGTGCCAGGAGCGAGATTGCTTTGCTCTTCATCCCTTCGCTCATGTAGAGTTTCGACAGTTTCAGGGCAAGGGCCAGACCGGGGGACTTTCGATATCCATTGATCCCGACCTCAATCGCATCTTTCTTCTTTTCATCCCGCAAGAGCAGGTTCATTTGCCGGATGACGGTGTACTGGGCATAAGAACTGGTGTCTTCAATAGTTAACTGCTCAGGAAGTGATTTCATGAAGGGCCGATAGAGAGGATCTCCCACAGTTACAGCCATCCAGCTCAAGGCCGGGAAAGAGTAATATGCCGCCTCACCGAAAGTCTTACCCAACGATAATGCCTCCATTAACATGTTGAGGTGATGGGTTAATTCCAGCATTGGCTCGTGTACATTACCGATTGTTGCCGCGACCCCCCTGGCAACAAAAGGTGCTGTCCAATTACTGTCAGCAGTGCGCATATTCTTGGCCGAAAAGCTGAAGAGATGAAAGGCGATCGCACCGGGCGGAAAGCGAAAATCCTCAAGCGTAAAAGGACCTTCAATATTGTAAGCATGCCAGCCGAAATAGATGGCAGGAGCATCAAAACGTATGTCCTCCTTAAAAAGCGCCCCTGCCTTGTCATGGTAGAGATCATAGCCCAGCTCATGGACTTTTTCCGCAACAGAATCCAGCCATTGGTTGCCAACTTTGTGCGTCCCACCTGCATCATTATAGGCTCTACCACGCAATACGTACTTTTCGCCGGCATTTGCACTATCAATCATGCCTCTAACATCGTTCACCGTCGGTCCATCCAATCGGGCAATTCGAATAACCTTGTTCAAGTCCACACTTGAAGGCTCAAGCTTGCGATAGAGCGTGTTGGGATAAAACACCTGCACGGGTGTCATATTACTATCCGGAATCAAGGACAATTCGGCATCGACCGAGGCAATAGCGCTGCGAAAGTGATGGTTAATGGCCTCAAAGCTTGTATATTTCCGATTGCTGGTTTGTTCAAATACAAGCTTTGCAGTTACGGCATCCTGTGAGGGAAGCTGGCTTACGTCGGGGGTCACCATCAAAGGAATGCCCCGGCATAAGACAAGATAATCAATCTTGTGAGAGAGGACCAAGTCTTGGCGACGCCCGTATGGATCGAGACCTGTTCCCGGTATTGCATTGAGCCAACCACCCTCAATTAGTTTTTCCTTAAGTGGATTATAAATTTCTTCGACAAAAGTTTGCCAGTCCACGGCACGCTCATCCGTCATCCTCCAGGCGATAAGATTCTCATCCGGAATATTGCGTTTCTCCATATAATAGCGTGCAATCCGCATCGAATCGGGATCGAACTTGTTTGCTACAACAACAACCCGATCCGGATCCTGGGCTTCAAGCAATGCAACGCCGAGAAGAATTCCGAGAGCAAGAAAGGATTTCATGGTTCTTTACCGTAATGATAGAATTTTACTTTCTGGGTAACGGCACATCCTTCCTCTACAACGGATTGAACTGTTTCCATAAAATCACTAACCGCTTCTTCCGTATCCACTATTTCGACAACCAAGGGTAAACTCTCTGAAAGCCTGACATTGGCTGCGATACCCGGTGAACGATGACTGCCAAATCCTTCAACACCTCGAATCACAGTAGCTCCGGCCAAACCTTTCTCGAGAGCTTCACGGACCAGCCATTCGTAAAGCGGTACCTTTCCACGACGATCTGCCTCGTCCAGGTAAATTCGAAGAAGCAATCCTTTGCCAGGTTCTGTCATACTAGATCGGAGAAAACTGCCGAGCGATGGAAAAGCCAAGATAGACGGCCAGTAAACCGCCTGAAAGAGTGAGCCCCAGATTCCCAAGGGCGTGAACCAAGTGGTTATCACGTAACAGTGCGAAGGTTTCGTATCCGAAGGCTGAATACGTTGTAAACCCTCCCAGTATTCCAGTGATCAAGAATAGCTGGAAGTTCTCCGAGAGGGCCTGCCTGAACTCGGCCAAACCCCACAGGAGTCCGATGCAAAAACAGCCAAGGAGATTGACTGTCAGTGTTCCCCAGGGGAATGTGTGCAACTCTGGCTTATGAACCCACGCCCCCAGCAAATACCGCCCAATCGCACCTAATGCACCCCCTGCAGCAATGTAGAGCAGCTTTTCCATTTCTAGCTCCCTCCACGACTAAGGAGACGGTCGAGGGTTTTCTGGTAGGTCAGGACACCTTCGGCAATTGATGCTGCAAGACGTTGGCGGTAGGCGCTCCAGCCAATATTCTTGGCTTCACGGGTATTTGAAAGGAACCCGCCTTCAATGAGGATCCCGGGGCAGTTCAGGTCTCTCAGTGCGGCAAAACGGGCGCGTTTGAGTCCACGGTCTGCGCCTTTCAATTCCTCCAGCATTTCCCGCTGGACGTAAAAACCCAACAATGTGCTCCATGCATCAAATTGATTACTGGGATACCGCTTGCGGTCACTGTTGTTCAGTGATGAGCGTGAGGTAGAGGGCTGGAAAGGGGGAGTAAAAGTGTACGTTTCTATTCCAGTTACCGAGCTGGATACAGTTGCGTTGAAGTGTAAACTGAGAAACAGATCCGCACCCATGCGATTTGCCAGGTTGGCTCTTTCTGCAGGTGCGATATAAACATCTTTCTCCCGTATCAGGCTTACCCTGTATCCATGGTTTTCCAGGAGCTTTTTCAATCTGCGGGAAAGATCGAGGACAAGGTGCTTTTCCTGCAATTTGAGACTGGTATTCTGGGTTCCGGGATCTTTACCTCCATGGCCCGCGTCGATCACTATATGGCTCAAGGTGGGAACCGGATTGAATATCTGAGGCGTCAATACCGGTGAGATCGTCACCTGGAAATCACGTTCACTGATGTATAAATTGTTACCCTTTTCCGCCACAGGATTTCCAAGAAAAACTTTCAGGCCATTCAGGCGCATTTCACGCTTGTGAAGTGTAAAATCCATCCGAGTCCAATCACTGCTGAGACGCACGTGCTTGTCGCTTCCAGTTGAATCGATCCATGTATGCTTCATTCCCAGTTTCGAAGCAATTGAACTCAGACTTAAATAGGCATTACCTGCGACAGAAATCTCTGACTGCGCTGAGACGGTGTTCCCCGCATACACCAGTATGCAGACAAGCAGCCACCTGAGTAAAATATGGTGAAATGTGCGCAAGCGAAAAAATGTAGACACGATCAGGACTCTTCGTCCTCGTGATCATCCTCGGGTTCCCCTTTTTCAGGTTCCTCCGGTTTATTCAAGTCTTCCACCTCGTTGTATTTGAGCTTGCGCTTATTCTGAGCGAGTGGTGCGACGACCATATTAACGTGACGGCCCATCATCCGTGCTTCTCCCTCTGAATGACCAACATGTTCGAGGTCATGTGCAGCACGGTTCACCATATCAATTCCCAGCTCACGGTGTTCCATTTCACGACCCCTGAACATCAGTGAAATCTTTACCTTGTTGCCCTTATAAAGGAACTCTTCAGCACGACGCAGTTTGGTCATGTAATCATGCTGTTCTATTCGCACACGAAACTTAACTTCCTTGATTTTTGAAGCTGTGCTTTTTGTGTCCTTACTCTTCTTGGACTGCTCATACATGTATTTGCCGAAGTCGAGAATCCGGCAAACAGGTGGATTTACATTATTGGAGACCTCGACCAGATCCAGGCCGTAATATTTTGCGAGTTTGAGAGCATCTTCGCGGCTGACGACTCCAACCTGTTTACCATCCGGTCCAATGAGACGCATTTCGCGAGCCCGGATTCGCTCATTTTTACGCACGAAGTTACCTCCGCCAAACCGGCTTTTGTTGCGGCCGCGGAAACCAGAAGCTTTAGGCATATATACTTATAAAATCGATCTAGATCGTAGGTTAATAATAATTAGACAAGTATTCATTCTGCATGACCACTCCGATTGATCAAACCTTTTTCCCGGAACATGTGTGCATTAGAAGACCTTAAAGTGAAAAGCTTTCGCCACAGGAGCAACTTGATTTAGCATTGGGATTGGAAAATTTGAATCCACCCATGATAAGTTCTGACGAATAATCCAGGATGCTGCCTTTCAGATAGAGGGCACTCTTGCTGTCGACCAGGACTTGTGCGCCCTGGCTTTGAACAAGAATATCGCCGCTGCGTGTCTCTGCGACAAAATCCATCTTGTAGGAAAGTCCATTACAGCCCCCTCCCGAAATCTTGACACGGAGAAATGGTCCCTCTTCTTCACGCTGGAGAAGGCTCTGGACTTTTTCGCCTGCTGCGGGTGTCAACTTAATCAGGTTTTCATTTCCCTGACGGACGCCTTCAGGCAATTCCAAGGATGCTATTGAACTCATAAATATGGAAGACTAGCACACGATGTAGTCATAGATCAAGCAGGAGCCAGCTGATGTGCCAGAGAAACCGCATGCTCGAAGCTTAGCGTACTGGCCTTTCCCAGACCTGCAATACCGAATGCAGTTCCATGATCCGGACTGACGCGAAGATGCGGAAGCCCCAAGGTAACATTAACCCCCGAGTCAAATTCAAGCGTTTTAAAGGGACCCAGTCCCTGGTCGTGGTAGAGGGCTACAATGCAGTCAAAATCATCTTTCAAGAAGCGATGGAAGACCGTGTCCGCAGGCAAACATGGAGAGAGCCCTGGTAATTCATTTCGCAGCTTATCCAATTGCGGATCAATGGTATCCTTCTCTTCCCTGCCAATCAGGCCACCCTCCCCTGCATGCGGATTGAGTCCGCAAACTGCGATCCGGGGATCATTCTTACCCAGCCACAAAGACAAATCATTCGCCCTGGATACAGCGCGATCCAGCAACTCAGGGTGATTCCTGAGCGCTGGTCCAACCTCCATTAAGGGAATATGCCAGGTAGCCAAAACAACGCGTAATCGTTCTCCGACAAAAGCCATAGAAGGATCCCCACCCCAGAAATCCGCAAAAAATTCCGTCTGTCCAATGAATTGAAATCCTGCACGCTTCATCCATTCCTTGCTGACAGGAGCTGTCACCACAGATTTATAGCGGCCTTCAAGGGTGCCTTGTGCTGCTTCTTCGAGAGCGGCAAAAGCGACCACTGCACCCTCTTCAGAAGGCTGGCCGGAATTCAGGACATATTCCCCTTCGTCAACTGGTATCTTCATCACGGAGTCTGGCAAGGATGCCAGCCATTGAGTTGGCCCAATAACAGCGCTTGGTGGGACCTCCGCAGGATGTTCGGCCAACCATCTTGAAATAATCTCCGGGCCGACGCCCGCCGGATCACCGCAGGTTATGGCGACAGGTTTCATGAATCGCGCTGGGCATAGCCACGGCTCTCAGCCTTGAAGAAATTGAGGAAGCGTTGTCCCTCGGGAGTGGATGCCTCCAAAGCCTGGGCGCGCCTGGCTTCACCTCCGCGCTGGCTGAATACTTCGCGGAAGAGGTTTTCCTGTTAGTAACTGCTTTGAACAAAGCG
>CAYQCG010000132.1:0-5991 GCA_964415925.1 uncultured Puniceicoccaceae bacterium
AACCTCTTCTTTACCACCGACGTGGAGGAAAACATCCGCTCCGCCGATATGGTCTTCATCTGTGTCAACACTCCCACCAAGACCTATGGTGCCGGTGCCGGTCGCGCCGCTGATCTCACCTTTATCGAAAAGTGTGCGCGCACTATCGCCGATGTCGCTCAAGGTCACACCATTGTAGTGGAGAAATCCACCATTCCCGTCCGCACCGCCGAAAGCATCAAGCGGATCCTCGATGCCAGGGAAAACGGCACAACCTTCCAGGTCCTTTCCAATCCCGAGTTCCTCGCTGAAGGCACCGCCATGGAAGACATGGACAATCCGGACCGTATCCTCATCGGTGGCGAACAGACTCCTGAAGGTGAAAAAGCCATCGAGGCCCTCGTTTCCGTTTACGCGCATTGGGTCCCACGCGAGCGCATCATCACCACCCGCCTCTGGTCTAGCGAACTCTCCAAACTCACCGCCAACGCTTTCCTTGCCCAGCGCATCTCCTCCATCAACTCCATCAGCGCCCTCTGCGAGGCCACCGGTGCCGATGTTTATGAAGTGGCCCACGCTATCGGAATGGATTCGCGCATTGGCCCCAAGTTCCTCAAGGCCAGTGTCGGCTTCGGCGGCTCTTGCTTCCAGAAGGACATCCTCAACCTCGTCTACCTGTGTCAGTATTTCGGCCTTCATGAGGTAGCCCACTACTGGGAGCAGGTTGTCAGGATGAATGACTACCAAAAGTCACGTTTCGCCCAGAAGATCGTCAGTACTTTATTCAACACTGTCCGCGACAAGCGTATTGCACTCTTTGGCTTTGCTTTCAAAAAGGACACCAACGACACCCGCGAATCCGCTGCTATCTATGTCGGCCGTGACCTCCTCGTCGAGCAGGCCAACCTCGCCATCCATGATCCCAAAGTGCCCGCATCGCAGGTTTTCTTTGACTTGGATCAGCCCGAACAGGTCGATGGTCAGCCCAATCCCCGTATTGACATCTGCTCCGACCCCTACCAAGCCGCCAAGGGTGCCCACGCTATCGCCATCCTTACCGAATGGGACGCCTTCAAAGCCGAAAACCTCGACTACCAGCGCATCTACGACAGTATGGCTCAGCCCGCTTGCCTCTTTGACGGCCGCAACCTTGTCGATCCGCAGGCCATGCGCGAAATCGGCTTCGACGTCTTCTCCATCGGTCGAGGGTAGGACTAGATTTTCAGGTCTCCCCACTGCTCCAGCGGAACCGCTTCCGCTCTTGCCTTTGGGTCTACTTCTGTCATTTGTATCCAGTTTTCCAATACAGTGTCGCCTCTGCAGAGACTGCCGATCTGTTTACGCCGTTGCTGGAACAGTCCTCGGATCCTCTGCTTCATCTCCGTGCTGAAAAGGGCAGGGGAGTCCCGTCGCTCCAGCCGCAGCAGCACCGAATCGATATCCGGCTGCGGATAAAAGCAGTGTTTAGACACCCGGTGTGAGGCGGTCTTTTCGTAGGCCAGTTGCAGGAAAACCGAGATCGCACCGAAGCTCTTGCTCCCCGGTTCTGCGGTATAGCGATCTGCCGCCTCCTTCTGCAGCATCAACACCATCCGTTCCGGCAATACAGACTGCTCCAGCACTCCATCCAGCCACACCGAACTGATCGCGTACGGTAAATTCGCCACAATCTTGTAATATTCTGAACGCTGATAAATCAATGCCGTCCTGTCCAGGCCTGCTAACGGAAGTTCGACAGCATCGCCGTGCATCAGGTGTAGTTTTCCTTCGTCTCTCGAAACTCGAAATTCGTCATACAGAAACTCAAAGAGCTTCTTGTCCGCCTCCACCGCCCAGACCTCGGCACCGGCCTGCAGCAAGGCACCCGTCAGTGTCCCCAGGCCGGGGCCAACCTCCACCACCGTATCATCCAGATGGATACGCGCCAGTTCCAGTGACTTTCGCACAATGTTTCCCTCGATCAGGAAATTCTGCCCCAGCCGCTGCCTCGGCCGGTGCCCCAGATCCTCCAATAACTCTCGCGTCCGGCTCGGCGTTAGAATCTCACGCGGCATCTCTTTTCACACGTAATAACATTCACTATTTGCTCGAACCATTATTCCAGAGTCGTGCTGGTTATGAAGTAGAGGATAAACAAAATAAACACTTTGTTTTACTCATCGGCAATCATCTCAATACTGTGCAGTCCGCTCACGAATCTTTCTTGCTCTTCCTCCTCCATCTTCATCAGCGCCTCACCGACCAGCACTGCATCTGCTCCGGCCTCATAGGCCCGTTCTGCATCTTCCAACCCCAAAATACCGCTTTCGCTGATCTTCAGGATGCCTTCCGGGATTTGCGGTATCAGTGCCTCGCTGATCGAGAGATCCGTTACAAAGCGCGTCAGGTCTCGGTTGTTTACCCCTATGATATCCGGTTCGAACCGTAGCGCACGTTCCAGTTCCGCTTCCGTATGCACTTCAAAGAGGCTGTCCAGCCTGCAACACTCGGCGTAGTCATAGAGAGTATGGATCTCCTCGTCCGATAGCGCACGCACGATAATCAGGATGGCTGCCGCGCCCGCTTCAGCCGCTTCCACCACCTGCATCGGGTGAAAAAAGAAATCCTTCCGCAGGGTGGGGCGGGGATCGCTCCGTGCCTCCATGAACTCGTTCACTTCCCACAAGTCCCGCATGCTCCCGCCAAAATACTTCTCGTCTGTCAGTACGCTTATCGCGTCCACATCCGCATTGTAGTAGCGTCGCGCTTGTTCGACGGCTTCCGGTAAGCTCGCAATCTCTCCCGCGCTGGGCGATTTTCGCTTGATTTCGGCTATCAGTCCCAGTCCCGGCGCTTCCTCCAGTGCTCCCCTGAAGTCTTCCTTTTGCTCACGGTATTGCTGCCAGCGGGATAGCTCTTCCTTACGGATCGGGCGTATCCGCGATGCGACTTCCTGCCGCTTCCAGTTCATGATCTCAGTCAGTTTATCCATTTGGGGGAATTTTCTCTTTGCCTCGTTAGTTAACTCTCTTTTAATCCATTATCAGGATTTCTATCGTGGACGCCATACAAGAATTACGCCAGACGGTTGCTCGTCTTCGCGCCCCCGACGGTTGCCCCTGGGACCGGGAGCAGACACACCAGTCCCTCACTTCCTGCCTTATCGAGGAAACCGCCGAGCTGCTCGACACCATCGACCGCGAGGATTTCGAACACATGCGTGAGGAACTCGGTGACGTCCTCCTCCAGGTGGTGATGCACGCCCAACTCGCCAAAGAGCAGGAAATGTTTTCCCTTGAAGACGTGGCCGCACAGATCAATGACAAGTTGATTCGACGTCATCCCCATGTTTTCGGGGATGTTGACGTTAAGGGCAATACCGATGAAGCCCTCTCCCATTGGGAACGCATCAAGGCCGGAGAAAAATCCAATGGTGTTGCCACCGGAGGTGTATTCAAAAACCTCCCTCCCAAATTGCCCGCCCTCCTTTACGCCCAGGATGTTTTCAAGCAGGCCCACCGCAAGAAGATCCCGGTCCCCGGTCACGATGCCTCTGAGCTCGAAATGGAAGCGAAGAGCCTCGATGAGGTGTCGGTCGGTCGCATGCTCTTTGAGATCGCCGCGCAATGCCGTCTTGCCGGGATTGATCCGGAGTCCGCTCTGCGCCTTTACGCCCAGTCCATCGTCGAACAAATCGAACATGGCGAATAACTCCACAGCCAGTCGCCACCTCATCTGTGAGGTTCCCACCAGCAAGGGGCCTGTCATGATTCCCTACGAGTTCACCCGCTGCCGCCGCAGCCGGCATATGCGTGTCAGCGTCAATGACCTCAACGAAGTCATTCTGCGGGTCCCCTGGCGCGTCTCCGAAAAAGCCGCTCTCGAGTTCCTTCGCAGCCAGGGCGAGTGGCTCTCGGAGAACCTTGAAAATGTTCAACCACGCTACAAGCTCGTCGAATACCTTCAGAAATTTCCATTTATCAGTGCCTACGGACAACGCTGGAAAATTGTCGTCAGCTATGCTCCGGGAAGACCCCTTTGGGAATGGAAGCACTATGATAATATACTCCAGGTTTATTGCGATAACGACCCGTCTTTCCGCGACCACCTCCTCTCTGCACTTAAACGCATCGGCCGTGAAGTCGTCACCGCTCGTGCATACTTGCTGGGACAGAAAATAGAGGCACCCCATTTCAAGGTTACTGTTCGCAACCAGCGCACCCGTTGGGGTTCCTGTTCGGACAGTTCCAACGTCTCTTTCAATTGGCGCCTGATCCTCCTTCCGCCGGAAATTATGGACCACGTCATTTATCACGAACTCGCCCATCTCACCCACATGAATCACAGTAGCGATTTTTGGCTGCTCGTGCAGAAATACGATAAAAAGGCCGCTCGTAACGACCACATGCTGAGCAAACTCTCTTCCCGGATCATGACCCTGGGCCGCTGACTCTGCCCTTGTCTTTGCCACAGAATGGGTTATATTTCCCCTGTGGGTAAAACCGCCTTTATCTACCACCCCGATGTCGAACATCATGAGACCGGCCCCGGTCACCCCGAGTGCAGTTCGCGCACCCAGCGGATCGCCCATCACCTGCGTCATTCCACTCTGGCTCAGCGTATCGACTGGCGGGAGCCACAGGAGGCCCACATTCAACATATTGAGGCTGTTCACCCCGGTCATTACCGCCGCTTTATAGAGGAAGCCTGCCTCGGCGGGGGCATGATGGTCGATGCCGGAGAAACCCTTGTCGGCCATGATTCCTACCGTGCCGCACTCCTCTCTGCCGGCTCCGCCCTGCTCGCTGTAGACTCTGTCATGCAGGAGGGCTGCGACCTTGCCTTTTCCTGTGGCCGCCCTCCCGGCCATCATGCCACCACCGATAAGGCAATGGGATTCTGCCTGTTTAACAACGCGGCCATCGCTGCAAGGTATTCACAATCTCAATATAGCATCCAGCGCGTCCTCATTGTCGACTGGGATGTCCACCACGGCAATGGCACCCATGACATCTTCTATACCGACCCCAGTGTATTCTTTTTTTCAATACATCAGAATCCCCTCTATCCCGGCACCGGGCCCTCCGAGGATTCCGGCGCCGGTCCCGGCCGCGGATATACGCTGAATGTTCCCGTTCCTGCCCGCAGCGACATCAACACCTACCGTGATGCCTTTCTGGGCCCGCTTGCCCAATCGGTGGGACGCTTCAGGCCACAGCTCATCATCATCTCTGCCGGCTTCGATGCCCATCATGCCGACCCGCTCGCTGATATCAATCTTCATGCCGCTGACTTCGGTGAGCTCACCCGTATCCTCAAGGGTTTCGCCGGTGACCATACCAATGGTAAGATCGTCTCCCTCCTTGAGGGCGGCTACAACCTGGTTGCCCTATGCGAGTGCGTCGAAGCCCACCTCCAGTCCTTCTGCGAGGATTGAAACCCGCTGCTCGCTGTAAACTCGGCATGAAAGCGGAAGTATACCCAAACTCACGCCTAAAGCGGTAACAGACTTCCCACGATTTCCCACTCACCCGCTTCATTCTTTTTCAGGAAGTAGAGCAATTCGTAGGGATAGAAACGGTCAATCACATTGGCCAGGAAAACGATCACAATATCTTCCTGGTACTCGATTCGGGCCAGCCGGAAAATATAGAGTTCATCCACGTCCCTCGCTTTTGAAGCCGGATAAAATTCAATGTCCTTGCGCGCTATCTTTTCAAAGAATTCCGCCACGGGATCCTTTCCGTAGAGTGAAATATAGGCCGTGTCTGTCCGGTGTTGGGGCTTGTTGAAATGGTGGTCAAAGACTGCGTTCAGGATCGCGGTCTCTTCGGAGCCAGGCTCGTATATGCGAAACGTTACGCAGGACGCCATAAGCCAGGGTATACTTATGGCTAACAGTAACCTGTTAGCTTTCGGGAACATCATAATCTAACTCGTCTAATACCGTCTTCAGTAACCCTCCGAACGCGCCATTGGAGAAAAGCACCATCAAGGTCGTTTTGTCAGATTTTACCATACGTAACAGTCTTT
>CAYQCG010000133.1:0-5988 GCA_964415925.1 uncultured Puniceicoccaceae bacterium
TTTCAGACGTTCTTGAGGACGCGTTCGACATTGTTATTAACGCGGCGGCGTTCACTGCGGTGGATCGCGCCGAAAATGAGCGCGACCTGGCTTTTACGATCAACTCCGGGGGGCCTGAACGGCTCGCAGCCTACTGCGCTACTCGTAGCCTGCCGTTTATCCATATCTCGACAGACTATGTATTCCCTGGCAACGCCTCACGCCCTTATCGCGAAACCGACAAGCCTGATCCTTGTAACACTTACGGAGCCAGCAAGCTCGCCGGAGAGCAGGCTGTCACCGAGGTTACGCCTCAGCACGTTATTATCCGAACGTCTTGGCTTTACAGCGCGTATGGCCAAAACTTCGTTAAAACAATGCTCAGGTTGGCGGGATCGCAGGATCATTTGCGGATCGTTGCCGATCAGCGGGGCCGCCCGACATCGGCTCACGAACTGGCGCGGGTTATCTGGACCATTACGCAAAATCTGCGCGGTGATCGAAATTGGGGCCTTTACCACTATGCCGATGCCGGCGAGGCAAGTTGGGCTGATTTCGCCGAAGCGATTTTTGCATCTTCCGGAGCTTGGCTGCCGAACCCGCCGCGCGTCGAGCGTGTAACGACTTCAGAATTTGAGCGGCCGGCGCCGAGGCCGGCATATTCTGTGCTGGATACAGAGAAGATCGAACAGACCTTTGGCATTGAGCCCCCACCCTGGCAGGCGGCACTGTCGAAGGTTGTGAAACGGATCACAGCAGAGGTGGTAGCATGAAGGGAATAGTTCTGGCGGGCGGTAGCGGCACCCGCCTGTATCCGGTCACAGGCGCGCTCTCAAAGCAGTTGCTGCCGGTCTACGACAAACCCATGATCTATTATCCGCTATCGGTCCTGATGTTGGCGGGTATCCGTGAAATACTCCTGATATCCACGCCGCAACATCTGCCGCTTTATCAGGAATTGCTCAGCGATGGCTCTCAGTGGGGGCTCAGACTGCAGTATGCCGAACAACCGCGTCCGGAAGGCCTCGCACAAGCTTTCTTGATCGGCCGCGAGTTTGTCGGTGATTCGCCAGTCGCCCTAGTTCTCGGCGATAACATTTTTTATGGCCATGGATTGCCTGGCTTGTTGGAAGCCGCGAGCAAGCGTGAAAGCGGGGCCACAGTTTTTGCGTATCGGGTCGCCGATCCAGAACATTATGGTGTGGTTGACTTCGATTATAACGGCCGCGCGGTCTCGATCGAAGAAAAGCCAGCCAATCCTCGCTCGTCTTATGCTGTGACCGGGCTGTATTTCTATGACAACGACGTGGTCGACATAGCAGCCGAAGTTCGCCCGTCAGCACGTGGCGAATTGGAGATTACTGACGTAAACGCAGCTTATCTAGAGCGCGGCGATCTTCACGTAGAACGGATGGGCCGAGGCTACGCCTGGCTCGACACCGGCACCCATGATAGCCTTCTACTCGCCAGCCAATTCGTGCAGACAATCGAAAAACGACAGGGGTTGAAGATCGCGTGCCTCGAGGAAATCGCTTGGCAGCGCGGGCTGATCGATGAAGCTACGCTGGAGAGCCACATCAGCAGCCACCGGAACAGCGCCTACGGGGCGTATTTGCGCGGGCTCCCTGCAGTAGCCCCCATTTAACGAGATTGCGTGCGCCTGTGACGATTTTCTCATTACTGGATAGAGTATAATGACTGTTTCGATTGAACGATGTTGCATTCTGGTCCTTGGCATGCATCGGAGCGGCACTTCAGCACTCACGCGTGTGCTCGGCCTACTTGGGGCTCAAATGCCCAAGCATACAGTTCCGGCTGGCCAGGATAATGAAAGGGGGTTTTGGGAACCTGCAGAGCTGCCGGGCCTCAATGACAAATGGTTGGTCGCGCTGGGCAGTGCCTACGATGATTGGCGGCCAATCAGGCTGTCTGAACTGGACCCCGACATCCTGTCTAAGTGGAAACAGCAGCTCACCAGGCTTTTGCAAGACGAGTTTGCTAGCGCCCAGTTATTCCCGGTCAAGGATCCTCGAATCTGCCGATTCGCCCCTCTCGTCTTGGAAACTCTTTGTGAGTTGGGTATTGCCCCGCGGATCGTGATTCCTTTCCGCAATCCGCTAGATGTTGCCGCGTCCCTAAACCTTCGCAATGGCTTCAGCCAAGAAAAATCGGTGCTCCTCTGGCTGCGCCATGTCTTGGATGCGGAAGCCGCCAGCCGTGAATATTCGCGCGCCTTCTTGGACTACAATCGGCTGCTTAACGATTGGCGAGGTGCAGCCGCCTCCGTCTCCCGGCATCTGCGACTCGACTGGCCGCGTGGTGCCAGCGAGGTAGCCGCCGAAATTGAAGAGTTCCTTGCACCAAGCTTGCGCCACCACCATCACCACACGACAGAACTGGAGGTTGTCGGGCCGCGGCCATGGGTAAGGGATGCCTTTCACGCATTACTTGCGATGGAAGAAAGCCCGGACGACAGTGCTGCGCTCCACGAGTTTGATCGAATTCGTGGCGAGTTCGAAGCAGCCGTGGAAGTTTTTGGGCCTGAAATAGCCCGGATTTCGGCTGAGCACGAGCGCATAGCCGAAGCGCGGGCGGCCAGAATTACCGCGCTGGAGAGCGAACTTGAGAACGAACGACAGCAGGGGCAAACGGCGCGTCAACAGGCGGACGAGCGCGCGACCAGGCTTCTGGACCTCGGACAGAAACTTGACAGTGTGTCGGCCCGCGCAGCGGAATTAGAGCGGCTTAACGAGCAACATGCAGAAAAGTTTGTCAGTGTCGAACAGGAGCTCGCAAAGGTTCCGGAAAGAGATGAACAATATGAGGGGATTGTTGAACGGTGCCAGGGCGAAATCTTAGATCTGCGCACCCAGTTGGAGAACGAGGGTGCCGCTCTCATGGAGGCACGAGCAGAAGCGAAAGCAGCGGTGGATCGCGCCGCTGAATGGGAGCGTATTGCAGTTGATCGACAGCAAAGTATGGACAGGCTTAACCATAAGCTCTTGGGCATGAAGAAACAGGCACGGCGCCTAATGCGATCAACCTCGCAACAGGAGGCTAAGCTGACAGAACTTCAAGCCGAGTTGTCGTCGGCCCGCCAGGCCATTGAGTCCATGGAAAGCACTGCCAACGAACGAGAGGCAAAATTGGCGCAGCTACAAGAGGATCTTGCCGCCAAACAGGCGCACCTATCTGAGGTGGAGACCCTCGCTGAAGAGCGAAGCGCCAGAATCACCGAGCTGCAAAACGAACTGGAGAACCAGCGTGCAGCAACGGAAAAAGCCCAAGGCGAAGTCGCTGCCGAACGCATTAACATGGAACAACTCAAACGTAGAAACCGCTCATCGCGCTGGTTGTTCCGGCAGTTGTGGGACAAAATCATTCACGCACCGCGCGATATCTCACGCCGGGTGCGGCGGCGGAAACAGCGGCAATCTAGGAAAGACCACTACCAGCTAATCGCTAATTCGGAGTTATTTGACCAAAAATGGTACCTCTCACAGAACCCAGACGTGGCCGAAGCTGGGGTGGACCCTGTATGGCATTATCTGCATTATGGAGGCTTTGAGGGACGCGCGCCGGGCCCTTGTTTCGACAGCGCTTTATATCTTCAACAACGTCCGGATCTGTCAGCAACAAGGATAAACCCATTGGCGCATTACGCTCTGCACCAAAGGGTCGGCATAAGTTTGCCAGCCGAGATAGCTGTTGAGCAATATTCTATTACACAAATTCTTTCGATTTCGCGTATCATCAACGATAAACGCGCACGCAAATTCATCACCAGCCGCGTAATCCTTCTGTTTAAACCTATCCTGCCCATCAGTCTGAAGCGTCGTCTACGTCGGAGAATGATGAAAAACAAGCCACCGCTCTTTAAAAACGAACTCACTTTTCAACAATATGTGAGGAAAAATAGCACTTCTACATTAAACACAGATTGGCATATTTCTTATGGTCGTTTGCAAAGACAAGATTTTGATGGCGCAATATTGCTTACTGTTAGCGTGGTAACATACAATTCAATAAAATGGCTTCCCAAGTTTTTCGATTCTCTAGAGAGGCAAGCTTATCCAAACTCATGGATAAACTTGATTGTTGTTGATCATGGGTCTACCGATGACACCGTTCGATTCTTGCGAGATTATCATGAGCGAAAATCAAATCGCTTCTCTTCTTTTCAAATCCTTGAGCAAGAAAATTATGGATTCGGAGCGGGGCACGATCTTGCCTTTACTCTGAGTAGCGATGATTTTGTGTTAGTTACAAATGTGGATCTGGAATTTCACAAAGAAAGCATAACTCGAATCGTCTCTTTGGCTAGAAACGACAGAGAAGACGTTGCTGCTTGGGAACTGCGACAAACCCCTTACGAACATCCAAAATATTATGATCCGATAACTCTAGAGGCTAGCTGGAATAGCCACGCCTGTATTTTGATCAGGCGTTCCGCTTATATTTCAGTTGGTGGTTATGAAAAAGCAATTTTTATGTACGGCGAGGACGTAGAGCTGTCGTACCGTTTCCGAGGTGCAGGTTTTCGGGTCCGTTACATTCCGAAAGCTACTGTAACACATCATGTGGACTTTTCCGAGGATACATCCCGCCCCCATCAACTATCCGGATCGTTAGCTGCGAATATTTTATTACGATATCGGTATGGAAGCGCAATGGATGTAGCCGAGGCCAATAATCTTTACAACGAGCTAGAGTCTAACACCTCTCAATCAACTTCTCGAAAAGCTTCAATCAACGCCGCTCTTAGGACAATCGATTCCAAACGAAAATATTTTCAGAATACCCGTCGACCTGCTTATCGAGTGCCATTTCCTTTTAACAAATTTGATTACGAACTTCGTAGGCCTGGGCACGACGTCCCAACCCCCGCGCTTTGTAGCACTACTCTTAAACCTTTAGTGACGGTGATTACTCGTGTACATGGGAGAAATCAGCACATGTTGTCAGAATGTATTGCATCTGTCCTGAATCAAACTTATCAAAATATTGAACACATTATTGTCGAAGACAGGACTGACTATTCACGCGCACTTGTTGCGCAGGTTTCGAACAATTATCAGACAAATATCAGGTTCCTCAATTCGGCGAAAGGTGGAAGATCAGCTGCCGCTAATTTGGCCTTGCAGTCTTGTTCCGGCGATCTAATTATGTTCCTTGATTACGATGATTTACTATTTTCTGACCATATCGAGACGTTATACTGCCATATGGAAGCTCATGACGCAGCCTCTGCGTGTTTCAGTCTTTCTTGGGAGGTGCTGACTTCGCGGGTTAACGAGTGCTCGTATGATGAAATTGATTATGTTCTACACATGACGCCTACAGCCACGTTCTGTCGAGAAATCTTGGATGAAAAGAACGTTTTTCCAATTCAGTCGGTTCTCTTTAAGCGTGAACTGTACGATGAATTTGGTGGATTCCATGAAGATCTTTCTTTCTTAGAAGACTGGAACCTCTGGTTTCGGTACTCTCGACAAGCCACATTCATCGGCGTACCGAAGTTGACTTCAATGTTCAGGACTCCCTATGAGCGCGAAAAGAGAGTTGAACGACAGCGACAGCTGGATCTCGCATATCAATCTGTGAAAAAACGGAACCAAGAAGACGCAAAGTGTTTGCAGGGGAGGTCGTTTCAACGAGCGCACCCCCCGTCGCATTTGTTCACATTCCGAAATTAGAAGGCTGATTGTAGTGACTCCAACCCTTCCGTAACTAAAGATTGGAGATGGGGAAATTAAAAATGATCTTACTTTTGTTTACTATAAAGAGGTTGGCGTCCCCGCGATCCAACGGAGTAGGCGCACTACAATAGTGTCAGACGAGGTTCTTCGTTCGCTCGGCATTCAAGGGAGTCAATACTCAATTCGAGACGTTTTGGGTTTGTGGAACAAGCGTAGTGACGAGGAACGGTTTCTGTAAAAAAAAAAGCATGTTTAAGTGACCTGCCCCCGGTCTTTCATCCAGCCGAAGTTGGACACCGCAGGTTGAACG
>CAYQCG010000134.1:0-5962 GCA_964415925.1 uncultured Puniceicoccaceae bacterium
GCATGGAATGCGTCATAGTCAATCATTTCATCCATCCTAACTTTTTGAATTTTTTTATAAAGGCTTGTTTCACAGGCAGAAAATCATCCGATCTCCATTGAGTTGGTATCGGCGTGCTACCCTCGACCCGGTTTAGATTATAATCGCGGGCGTCAGCGGAACCATGCGATTCTGTGATAAATTGAGCATAGGCACGGGCAAACAACTCGTCATCACGCTTCAAGTATGATCGGTAAGATGGGTTCGCCACATTATCCAAGGCGGCGAAGGCTTTTGTCTGTTTAATTGCGCTCAGGATGTCTGCCACATCTCCTGTTGCGGTCGCATCGCTGCCGCGCGGGCCTATTGCGGCCCAGTCTAACCGGTGCCCAAACTCATGAAAAAAAACATGTTCCATCTTTCCTGGCACTTTAGAGGGCTTAACGCCGATGCGCTGTTTGGCTGGCCAAAATGTGCCCGCCGCCCCGCGACTCTCTTTTTTTGCCACAAGCCGAGCATCGAGCGGGCCGTCTCCATGTGTGGCGTCTATAGCACTGATAGCGCCCTGTATGGTGCGTTGATCGCGCTTGCTCAATGGCCGTTCTTTTCCCGGTGGATTAAAGTCAAACGCATGTGGCCCGATCTCCGTTCCGCTTGGCTTTGGGGCTGTGGCAGTCGATAGATCGGGCACGGCTCGCAAGACGGATTTTCCGCCGACGAATTGGGCGATGTCGCCGATGGCGGATTGCACCCATGCGCGTGTCTTTGGGTCGAGTTTTTTGGCGCTGGCTTCGACGCCGTCGTTAAAGTCGCGGATGGCCTGATCGCCGTCGAGGGTGTCGTCCGGGGAGAGCAGACCGAGGTCAGCCTCGAATTGGCGGAGCAGGAGGTCATCGTCGTCGACCAGGTGGCCACACCAGTGCCGTCCGTCCCTGGCGGCGAACAAGCAAACGGCAGCTTCCCGCTGTTGGTGACGCTCACGGTGGCGACATCCGGCGCTACGATCCGCTGGTCGAAATCTGCGATCCCCAATTCCGAGACCGAAGGCAGCGCTTATTCAGGTGCCATTTCCATCGCCGCTGACGACACGCTTTACGCGAAGGCGTTCAAGGCAGGGGCACTTACATCCGCCGCGCTGATCGCTACCTACACCGAAGCGGCACCGTAAAATACGTTGCTGTGATAAACCCTTTTCTATTTTCCCAACGCATTTTCGACTTTTATTGCGTAAGTAAGCCGGTAACAAGGCCTTGCACGTTTTTTTTGCTTTTTATCGAATTTCCCTCGCAGTCCTTAACAATAGCTATTTCACGCAGGCCCTTCAGATTCTCTACACTTTTCACAACCAAGTTATCTGCGTCAGATAAGTCAGGGAGAAAATAACATACCTAGCTAGACCCTTTTCGGGCAGCCCTCACGCCGCAAAAACCGATTCACTGGATTAGCACTAAAGCCACTTGTCGCAACATTGCAGCGTCAGCCCATACAGGTTACTCCTGATTGCGTTTACAGCCTTGGCTTATCGATACGTCCGTTTTTTCGCGCCAACCGGCGCGCCGCATCCATCCGTTCGTCCAACTTCACTAGGGGGAAACCTTGGAAACGGACGCGAGCTATAACCCCCTTGAGGCTGGAATTGGTTCTCCTGTTTGTAACGTTTAGCGCAACATTTGTTCACCGTTTGGTGTCTCTTTTAGCGGCAATAGGTGGTGCTATGAAAGACATAATAATGGAGCGCCTAGAGTTTATCCACTCAACGAATTATCAGAAATGCCTTACTGATAACGCAAAATCGCGGTTGCCATCGACTTTGGTATTTTTGCGATGACCTCTAGCTTCAGGTTCAACGCTGTGGATCTACAGCGGTGGTCATCAGTTCCGCTTCAAGCCACATAGTAAACGCTACCATGGGTGTCCAGTATTCGGCGACTGTGTACTTCACTTCCTCAATATAGAGAGAATCATCTTCAAAGTGGCCGGCTATACCGTTCATCACGCCACCCATGATATCCGGTGTTTTCGGAGGTTGCATATTGCCCACATGATGACCATCCGGAACGTTATTACCGAACCCCGTAACGGTACTGGCATTAAATAAATTCACGCCATAGATCCAATCAATCTGGCGCTGCGCAACCTCCAAAAGAAGGGGATCCTGAAAAATCCGATGAGCCTTTACCAAGCCCACACCGCTGGACGCCACGAGCGCATTGATGCCCACATGCCACCGCCGCTTTGAGGCTGGATTCCTGTACGAGTAGCGGTAGTAGTAATCGCTATTTCCCAGGCGTCGGTTTCCGCCCGGATCAGAACCGTGATACAGGCCATAGGGTACAATTCCGAACGCGCTCAGCTTCGACATAGGCACCAGGTAGTCATAGCAATACATCCGCAGGGCTGTTTTCCAATTGTCCACATCCGCGTGTTCCGGGAAGGATTCAATGAGTTCGCATAAGCCAATGAGAGGAAGGTCTCCTCGATAGATATGCTTAAAGGGATCCATGCTGTCGGCTTGCTGCTTAAAAAAGCCGCGGATGGGAAGTTCAGTATCAATGGGACGGGTCACCTGCAGTGCAATCAGTTCTTTAGCATATTGCGTGGCAAGATCCACCATTTCCGGTTCATGAAAGGTTTGGTACATGGCTATGGCCGCGATGATCCCGGAAGAGAGATCCTCTGAACTGACTGGCCTTTCCTTCACCCACTGCAAACACATTCTAGCTGCGCTCTCACAGGTTTCCGCGTATTCCTTTGAGTGTGCGTTGACCTGCCGGAACATGCCCGCCTGGGCTGTGATAAAACAAAACTGCGTATATACTGGAGCAGGCTCCGTGTGAATCGGGCGATCATCCTCGTTGCCGATGATGTTGTCAGACCAGTAGTTGCCGTCATTGCCGGCGATGTAATTCATCATGTATCCGTCCGGCTCCTGCATTTTCAGGAAATACTGATTGCCCCAGCGCATTTCATCCACAATCAGCCCCGTGTCCCAGGCTGGCTGAAGCACTTCGGAAAGCCGGTAGAGTCCTATCATGCCGTAAATGGTAGGTCGGGTCCATTTCCGCACGTCATGGGCATCATGCCAACCACCTGATACATCGTGATGCTTGCCATTATCGAGGCGCCTGCCGTCATCCAGGTGGCAGGGCTCGCCCCGCCAGCCCAGCGTGGTATTGCCGCAGCGCTGTTTGGTGAAATAGTTCACATGCGCCCGGGCTGCCTCCTTGTAGACATCGTCATTGATCGCAAACACCGTCGATTCCTTGCCCGCCGCTAAAACCTTATAGCTTCCGGGTGTCTGCAAAGGTGAAAAAGCCCCCACCGCATAGGTTCCAAAATCACCGGTAACCGTTTTCATTGTGCCAGCGTAGGCCTGCTTGCCATCCGCCATGTTCACGATCTCAAAATCAACGTCCGCATCTCTTTTCAACATGCAGAATTTTGCAGTTTTGGTGGTAAATCCCAGATGGTTTACAAGGATGCCGTCGTCATTCCACTCAGGCCTCTGAGGCGGCTGCCAAGGAGTCTCCGCCAAAGCGGTTACTACCATGCCAAAATAGGCGAAAAATAATATGTTTCTGATCATAGATTCTCTCCGAAATTTTGAGTTCATCGTTCGTTTGCCAAACACTATTAGGCGGCATTCATACACGCGCGGGATCTATTCAAAATTACAACAAGCGTCATTGTCTACTTTTTAAACGAAATGCCCTTAGTTTGAACCGGGTTTCATATCGGAATGGCGGACAGACTTGGTAGGCTGCTGGAAGATATACGCATCAGCGAATTCCGGAATAGTATCGACCGCCTCACCCAAGTCCAGAATCCACCAGACCTCGACCGTATCCGAAAAATCAAAACCGCCTTCATCAATCTGCGAATAGCCTTTTTTCCAGTTACCAATAATTGCAGCAGCTTCCTGCCACATTTCGCGGGTTGCTTCTATCGGATTGTTCACAGATTCGACTTTTGCGCGGATATCGGAGTGTGCCGCAATCGAGGAAGCGTCTTTGTTGGTGTGATAGTCGGGCGTGCCATTGCTGCCATTGTTGCCGTCATCGATACGAATGTATGTCGTATTCGTTTTGAGATAACCCAGCACACCGGAGCTGGTCTGGTCTTCGTTCCACTGGCTGTGCTGAACAACGATCACACCTTTTTTGACGGTATCCGCGCTTACCCCACGTTCGAAGAGTTCAAGCACCCAATCCTTTGTGATGTCTGATTGGCCTGCTTCGGCGACCCATACCGTACCGCCTGATTCAAGAATGGGTTGAACTGTGTCTGCGATGCGTTGAACGGATTGATACCAATTTGAGGAAGGATCAGTGCGCTGTTCTTTGTCGAGGGTATAAGCGTTCGTCCATTTGTC
Organism: uncultured Puniceicoccaceae bacterium; assembly: GCA_964415925.1. Classification (GTDB taxonomy): domain Bacteria; phylum Verrucomicrobiota; class Verrucomicrobiia; order Opitutales; family Oceanipulchritudinaceae; genus CAYQCG01. The sequence goes on from CAYQCG010000134.1 coordinate 4,352, forward strand.
GTTTTCGTGGCCAAATGCCAGTGTCATCAAGGTCACAGAGTTCCAGATATCCTTACTCTTCTGTTTGCCCCATGCGTTGTGGACGGCATAGGTATTGATGCCAGAAAACTTTTTGTGGTTCAGAAGGCTCCCAGCAGCGGCCTGGGCCTGGACATCGTCGGCATCGGGGCGACCATCGTATTGAATCAACAGCAAATCCCGCGACTCATCAAAGGCCGCATGGCGGAATCGGTCCGAAGGCTTGGGCACGGAGGCATTTTCGGATGATTGAAGCGTAAGGGCGGTCCAGCGCCCGCGCGCCCAGGCGGTGCCATCCCCTTCCGGAATCTTGCCATTGGTCACGGCACTGGATTCCACCGCAAGCTTCGCTCCTGCCGGGATTTCTACACTGAATGCGATTGGATGCGTCTGAGCTTCAAAGGCTTTTTCAGTACTATTATTACTCACTTGTCCAGCCAACACGTCATTCACAAAGAACAGGTAGCTGCACTCGCCATCCTCTTCGCCTATGGTGGAGATGGTCACATCGTAAACATCAGGAGCGCCTTGAAAGATCATGGTTGCGCGGGCAATGGCCCCCCTGTGCTTCTTCTTGGCCGCATTCACAGCCAAAGCACTAAGTTTCTTATCAACGTAATATGGGATCTCGCCTGAAGAAATGTCTGCAAAGTCCTTTACAGCACTGAACGAATACGTCCGCATGGTTGATGGATCTCGCTTAAAGCTTGTCAGGAGCGTAATGTCCGTCTCCGGCATCTTAAGACTTGTCTCAGCACTTGTTGCATCGGCGACTGCTGCAATGTCTCCCTTCCAGGCATCAAAGACCATGCCCTCAGGTGCCTCGGCGGCACGAATGGCAACCTTCTGTCCTGCCGCGTAGTGTCCGTTGCCACGGCCGTTTTTAACGGTCAAGCGATGATCCATCTTCGGAAAGGGTGGTCCGTTGAGGGTTGCTGATTCTGGATTGCTCAAATCCGTCGCCGCGCTGAAGGGAGTGTCCTCGTGCCGAAAAAGGATGCTGTTGATCATAAATCCCCGCGAACGTCCGTGAATGGTAAGCCGATAGGTTTCACCGGCAAAAAATCGATAATAGGCACCGCGCTTGTTGTTGTGGCCACCAGGGTCCAGTGATTCACTCGCACCTCCATCGGAATTTCTCGCTTGCGTCCAGACGAATTTCTGGTGAGCGCCCCCGTAGAATTTCGTGTCCACTTTCAGCAAATCCAAAGGCGCATCCTGCTTGTGGTATGCTTTTTGATACTGTCCCTCTGAATCGGGAAAATCGTCGGGTTGCGGGTTGCGCGCCTCGTAATTGCCATCAACGCGAACATAAGCATCGTTAGCGACGTCTTTGCGCATTTTTCCGTTCAATTCCTGGTTCAGCTTCGCGCAGTGCAGATGAAGCGAATACACGCCGCCCTTGTTGATTTTGAAAACATACTCCAGCGGAGAGCTCGGCGGGCCTTGCTCCGGATCGTTACCGGTAAATTCCAAATAGCCCCTTCCCGTCAGATTGTCCGGGTCTACTGAGGTGCCGGGTACCCACTCACCGAGAGCTTGTCCGAAGGTGCTTTCCATCTCGATGCTGACGATGCCATCGGACTCCTGGAA
>CAYQCG010000135.1:0-5863 GCA_964415925.1 uncultured Puniceicoccaceae bacterium
AAACTATGTCAAATTTTTGCAGGTTCTGCACCAGAATCACTATTACATGACAATGATATGCTTAAGGATTGCTTGTCCGTTATAAGCCCGGAAGGAGCTTCCCTTTCTGAAGCACTGAAAAAGGGACGTGAGAATCTGGAAGAGGCTGTCCGGAAATGGTTATCTGAATTGTAAAGAGCGTTAGTTTTCTCTCTCACATACTTTACGGAAGTGTGAAATGTAGATGAGTAGGAGTTAACAGCCTTGACACTTTAGAATGAATTTTTATTAATATTTCATAGTTTACTAAACACTTCCACCAGAAGCTTATCCTATGTTTCCAAGGTCTTTATGCCGGAAATGGCATCTTATCGTGTGGGCAAGTATTTGCCCTACGATAATCCATACTCAGTCATTGCTGGTTCAGGACATGACTACCCCGAAGAGTTGCATCTTATATGAACATGCCTTGCTGGAAGCCAAGAAAGTCGCTGACTCTCATCCTGACTGGATCGTCATGCGCTGTAGCGGAATCTCCATGAATCCGCTTTTTGGTCCGAGTTCAATACTACTGGTCAACGAATCAAACGGCTTATCTGTAAAAGAAGGTATGGTAGTTATCTACGAGGATGAGGAGGGTGATTTAGTGTCACATCGGATTGTCAAGCTTACAGAAAACCGTTTTTTGACGCAGGGATTAAACAATCATCTTCCGGACTCCAGACTCATCACCAGGGAAGATATAATAGGGGTTGTTTTCGGAGTGTTTTATACAAAAGGTCTCACCCGGTTCGAAAATGCTGGTTCAGAGGATCTTAGCATAGCGCTTGGCAAGAGCAACTAAGGCGATCCGTTGTCCCCTGGGAAGGGGTAGTTTGTGCACATATAAAAATCATTGGCACATTTGATTTGCAGGAACGGTCATTATCCTAAGCTTAAAAGGCATTCTCCATTCAGGAGAGCCCATGCAAACTGAAGAAGCACAACTCAACCGGCAACGGCTGGACCGCATAAGACGTGTCAAGCGTCTCCTCCGTCCTCTACCCCGCCGTGCCACAGTACACCGCTACCCTATCCTGAAGTGGTTTGCTGCCATTGCCCGAAGACGCTCCTATCTGTGGTCCTACAAAATGCAGCACGTAATACCTGCATTTTACACGGGAGCGATCCTTTCGTTATTGCCAATTTACGGAATCCAGCTTCCCCTGGCTTTCTTGCTGGCGCTCCTCATGCGGGCCAATTTGACAATATTTGTCGGCCTTCAACTTATCACGAATCCGGCTACAGCCATTCCGATTTATTTTATCGAGTTCCAAATGGCAAGATTGTACCTGAAACTGATCGGCTACGAAACCGAGGAGCTTCAGCTAAACGAGTTCAGACAATTACTAACTGATTTCTGGCAGGGGAATTGGGGGGACAATCTGGACTTCCTGCTTAGCGCATGGAGTTTGGCAATGCTGGGTGGCCTGACGATCGGCATACTTCTCGGCATGGCATTGAGTATGAGCTACAGGATAATAGCTTACAGAGGTGCCAAAACAATAAAACGCCTTAGAGTCTTGAAAGAAGAAAGAGAGCGCCAGGAAAGAATACGTGAAGCAGAAGATGGAAAATCCACTCGAAAACGAACATTCCTGACACGTAGTCCTTTCCGATCATTTTGAGATGATTCTAAGTATCAGACAGATATCTATTTTATGTGGCTTTATAATTGCCGCTTTAACATCCGGTAATCTATCTGCTCAAAGTAATAACCCGGAAAGCAGAATACTGCTTGGCATAGACGTTTTGGAACGTCGGGGGTTTGATGTACTGTCGGGGAAAAAAGTCGGGCTTTTAACACATCCTGCGGGAGTCAACCGTTATGGTATCAGCACCATTGACGTTCTGATGAACGCGCCTGGAGTGAAACTGGTATCCCTCTTTGGTCCGGAACATGGTCTCTATGGCGATGAGAAAGCCACTGAACCGATAGAGGACAGGATTGATCGACGAACAGGTTTACCGGTTTACTCACTCTACGGTAAGTATAGGCGTCCCACTAAAGAAATGCTTGAGCACCTGGATGTCTTTGTCATCGACCTGCAGGACATCGGAGTACGTTCCTATACCTATGTATCTGCGATGCGATATGCAATGGAGGAATGCTTCAAGAATAATGTGCATGTGGTAGTGCTCGACCGCCCGAATCCCCTGGGAGGCCGAAAAGTCGATGGACCTGTTCTCGAACAACGCTGGATGAGCTATGTTGGAGCTTTCAAAGTTCCCTACGTCCACGGCCTGACTATAGGTGAGTTAGCCATCATGGCTAAAAAGATTCCGGGATGGATGGAAATTGATTCAAAAATACAATCGGAAGGCCGTCTGACAGTTGTTCCGATGCATGGCTGGCGGAGGAGTATGCTTTGGAGCAAAACAGGTTTGAATTGGGTTGCAACCTCACCGGCCATACCGGACCTGTCCGCCGTACTGGGTTATCCGATGACAGGGCTAGGTTGCCAGCTGGGTAGGTTCAGTCATGGATACGGGACGCGTTATCCGTTTCGACTATTGCAGTATCCCGGTAAGACACCAGAGCAAATAGCTGCATTCCTGCAAAGGCTCAGCATTCCGGGTCTAGGTTTTAAAATCCTGGTCTGGAAGAATGAAAAGGGAGAGGAACGCAGAGGCGTTTATATTACCGTTACAGACTGGGAAAAGCTCCGACCGACCGAATTGAGCTTTTATCTCATGCGTCAGGCATGTGTATGGGAACCTAATCCTTTTACAAAGGCTCACGGCACAAATTCCGCCGTATTGTTTAATAAGCACGTGGGCTCCACATCATGGTGGAATGCTTTAAGACTACAGGGCAACCGAGCAGACATTGCCTCGTATCTGCTGAAATGGTCAAGGGAGGCTCAGGAATTTCAGGATAAAAGCAAGGCTTACTGGCTCTATCAATAGCTATAAACCTAGTAGGTTGAACCGATCGGTTTATCCAGTAATGGTAACATTACGCCACGTCGAAATAGCGTTACTTGCCCTGTGCTGGCGGATACGACGATAGAAAGGCATTCAGCTGCTCTTGTAACGGCGGCGGCGGCCGAATGGCGTGCACCAAAACCGCCGGGCATATCCTGATAGAACTCACTGGGCACATGGATCAAGCTGCCTGCAGACTGGATAACCCCATCTCCACGGATTACAAAACAACCATCAATAACAGAAAATTCCTTGATTGTTTCATCCATAAATGGATTTAAAACATTCTTGTCTTCATCTTTATGCCCCTGAAAGGGGTTCAGGACCAAGGGTTTAACCATGGCATTCACTCTTACATGGTCACCAAGGACAAACATACAACCGACCGGATGTCCCTCCCTGCCTTCTACAGCGATTTCAGTCGCAACAGCCAGCATGCGCTCTACCACTTCGATATGAACTCCACCAGGAAGGAGGTCGTTCTCGCGCGCAATCACAGTATGAAATTCCCGCTCTATATCGATGACAACCACTGTATCCAACTGATTACTGGCAGGAATACCTCCTATGCAGCAAAGCCGGTCATTGTATTTAAACAAACCCCTTGTGAGTCCTACGATAATTGCGCTGCGAATTTGCGAAAGACGCTGTGAAGAGAATGAATGCAGTTCGATGGTTTCCTTGACGTTATTATCTTTCTTGCGTTGTTCACTTACCGAACGGGTCACAAGAATGGTTGGAAATTCTGGATATGTATCCGAATGGTCGATACCACCGACAAAAGAATCCGTAAACAGGAGAATATGACTGCAACGTGCAGCACGTGCGATCTTTTGAGAGTCCTTTAAGAGCAGACGATTGAATCGACTTTGTTTACGTTCGGGAAGTGACTGCTCTCCACTAAACCCTTTCAATACCTTGTTTCTTAAGGCCTCCAGGTCACTCACCTGGATTAACTGATCGACCCATTCCTGTTGGCGGAAAAGGCGTGCCAGTGAGGCCAGGACATTGAGGTAATTTTTCTGCCCCTCACTGGCTAACTGCATGATAACGATCCGGACGCTCTTGTATTCCTCCAGTCCGTCATGAATAAGGCCATTGGGACATCGCCCCAAGGCGAAGATGTAGGGACGCTTGATATTGACCCGGATATGCGGCATGGCTACACCGTTACCGAGGTATGTTGTCATGGTATTCTCGCGCTGGAGTAGTTCGTTTACCAACTCATCCCGTTTCAAATTATCCTGTAAACGAAACGTAGCCGCATCGACGAGTTCTTCCAAAGCCCCCCTCAAGTCATTACTCTGAAGTTCGATTATACGATTCTTGCTAATATAGCGGTCTAGTTTCATCAATCTTTGGAATCCGGAAATGTTACTTCTATAACGTCATATTATACATGTACATAATAACCTTGGGAGAATTTATTGCAGGTGAAGAATAAGGGGGAATTACTTTTCCCACTCCAGAGCCCCTTTTTTCAACTCATAGACCAAACCGAGGATCAGAACAAAAAGAAAGAACAGTCCGGGTAAAAGAATAGGAATCCCTGCATCAATAAATTCCCTGAAAACGGTGACCCAGGGAATAAGAAAAATTACCTCGATATCGAAAATGATAAACAGCATTGCAGTCAGATAGAATTTTACAGCAAACCGAGGGGGATGTACATCTCCGGCAGGTAGCCCACACTCGTATGCCGTATTCTTAACCTTATTACCCCGGCTGCGTTGCCCAAAAATATGACTGGCAAGGAGAATGATGCCCGCGATGGCCAGTGCGAGGATAATTTGCAATAAGATCGGTAGGTACTCACTCAAAGTCATATCCTAGATATGTCCTTGTTTCTGTTGTGATGACAAGTGGAAACTCTGTTACGGGATAGCCGGTTTAATCCATTCGATGGAATCACGATTCCGGGTTCCCAGATTGAGGCTTTCTGCATACTGCAACATGGGCAAGTCGCGGGTGAAAGTCCTGAAGCCCTTGTCTTCTCTTTCGCGATTAATCCTGTCCTGCATCAACGTATCGAGAATGACAGGATCAATACTCGCCCAAATCAGAGGTTCTGAAACAGTATAGTAAGAATTGAAAAGTGGTCCTCCGATATATTGATAACGCTGAAGCGATAAGATCGTCAGAGCCCAATTGGAGAGCAATTCCGGAACCGCTGCAATTTCCGCTACTGCAATAGGAGCATTTGCCGGACTGAAAAAGAATCGCTCACGGTTGCTGACATTCCAAAGCGTTGCATTGGTTAGAACACCATTTAAGCCCATAGCCGGGTGGTCTGTAACGACAGGTAAGTTTATCCAGAAGTCTACCTCAACAAGCAATGGTTTAGCTAAGTAACTCCGCCGTGCTTCATCAGGATCAAAATTCCGGTTGGAGCGGGAGAGGACTTCACGTGACAAGGAAGAGGCATACTGTTGTGGTAATGGGTTGTCATAGAACCAAACATCATCCCAGTACTGTCCACGATCATAAATATTAACGGGAGCATTTATGAAGGTGTTGCCCGTTTCCCCACTCTCGCTCAGGGGCGGTAGAAACCCCGATTCTCTCAATTGGAGTTCATTGACATCAAAGATCAAAATCTTCTTACGTTCGAAGCCACGTTCTTCAAGCGCATGAATAACCGCCCTGACGAGATTCCTTGGGGTATGCATGCCAACACCGCTGTTTGTATAGATTTTAAGGCCTACTTTTTCCCTTTTGCCGGGTGCGAGCTGAAGTCCGGTTTGCTTTTCAAAATCAGTAAATATCCACCCAACCGCGCTATTGTAGGAATCCCTTGAGTAGTCATTGAGGGGATATTCCCATACCATTCCATGGAACTGACTTCGCCTATCATCATAGCCCCAAAACTGTGCCTCCAGCTGTAAGCAACACAGCAAGAGCATTGCAATTATGGGGA
>CAYQCG010000136.1:0-5854 GCA_964415925.1 uncultured Puniceicoccaceae bacterium
CAGCAGACGTGAACAACAACGGACTGGAGGGTGTTTCACTGCAGATCAGGGATCCCGCCGGGGTCAGGTTTCTTGTTCCGCTTGCGCCTCGAAGCGGTCAATGTAGACGGCGCCGAATGGTACAGGCCGATCCATGATCGAAACGCGATGAGTTGAAGCCGGGAACATGATAATGCTTGCGTCTTGCCCCTATACCGCCACGCTGGAATTGTCGCATCTAATGAAACTTGGGTACTCTGGAGCAATTTTCGTGATAGTTTAAAAGCTGTTAGTTAATTGCGCCACCAGCCTAGGCCCGTGTTGGTATCGTAGACCCACCGGTGGGTGTTGCTGCTCGCCTGCGCTCTCTAGGAAAATCCATAGCAAAATGGTTTCCACCATTATTGTCTCCGCCTCAGACAGCCGATATTTTCCCTTACTTATGGGGTTGATTGACAGTCTGGCCGATAACGCCAACTGGCCGGGCGAGCGCATCGGGCTCTTCGATCTCGGTCTGAGTGAAGATCAGCGGACACAGCTAAGCGCGCGCGGAGTGCGAATTGTTTGCCCCGGCTGGGATATAACTTGGCTCGGGATGCGTGGCCAGCCTGAGGCGTACCGGAAATATGTTACTGTGGCGCCCTTTTTGCCGCGTTACTTTCCGGACAATGAGATTTATGTCTGGGTAGACGCCGACGCTTGGTGCCAGGATCCTCATGGGCTTAAGCTACTGATTGAGGGGGCAAAAAAGGGACGAATGGCCATCGTTCCAGTGAGCGATCGCGCCTATCCGAGTCCCCTGTCGGGGGCACGGGTCTGGGCAACTCCGAAGCGTTTGCCGCTTATCGGCGGGCGACGCTGGCGCGTTAAAACCCTTCTGTCCAACGTTATTGCCAGGTACTACGACCGGGCCACGGCGAACCAACTGATGTTCAAGCCTATACTTTCGGCCGGCATTTACGCACTACCGGCCGATGCTCCCCACTGGCGAGCATGGGAGGACAGCCTCCGTCAAGCCCGCTTCCGCAGCCCGCAGCAGATGTCGGACCAGTCACCGCTCAACCACGCTGTCTATACCAAGGACTTGCCGGTAGAGTTGCTGCCGGCAACCGTGAACTGGACCTGCCATGCGGCTCTGCCGGCCTTCGACACCGCGAGTGGACTCTTCGTGGAGCCTTATCTGCCCCACACGCCCATTGGCTTCATGCATCTTGTGAACCGCACCCAACAGGGCGAGCATGAGGTGGCGACGCTGGATGGCGGCCCCATGCGTCTGCGTCTCACTTATCAGCAGCGGGACGGCGCAATGTTCAGCCGCGGCAAAGCTGTGCAGGCGTCGGCCAGCTCGTTGGACAGGATCAGAAGCCTTTGATGAAGGAGTTGCGAAATGCACCCTGTTGATCTAATTCACTCAGCCAATTTTCGAATGAATGAAGCCTATTCCCGAATTGCGGGATGCTACAACACAAAAAATGTAGCTGTTTGGGTCATATCCTATCCAAAAAGTGGACGTACTTGGCACCGTTTGCTTGTAGGCACTTATATCGCGCTGAAGCATCGATCCGACCTTAGTCGAGCTGCTGATCCTGCTCGCCTTTGTCGCGCTCATCGACTCCCTGTTATTCACTATACACATAATGGCGCGAATTTTATGAACTATCTTGACGCTGATGACTCGCGAGTTGCTGATCCGACATTTTGGAGTGGAAAGAAAGTTATTTTCTTGGCCAGAGATATTCGTGATACTTTGACATCTGCTTATTTTCATGCACGCTGGCGATCGAATCGTTTCGGCGGGTCGTTAGCGGATTTCATCAGGGACAGGACAACTGGCGCCGAAAAACTGCTCACCGCCTTGAACCGTTGGCATTGCAATCGCGAGCTTGCCTCCAATCACTTGCATATCCGCTATGAGGATATGCACGCTGATGCCGCAAGCGTCTTGCGCGGAACTCTAGAATTCTCGGGATTCCACGAATTGGATGAGACAATTATCCGAAGAGCAGCAAAATTTTGTAAAGCTGATAACATGCGTAAGTTGGAGCAAAAGCGGTTTTTCGGTTCTTCACGTCTGGGGTTGCCTGTCTCAGGCGACACAAGAGGATCTAAAGTCAGGAACGCAAGAATCGGTGATCACGTCAACCATATGGCATCTGAAGACCTCGCATTTATATCTGCAATGGAACGAGAGATAGGCAATCCATTAGACGACTTGAATCCGATCCTAATCGGTCGCCGGAAGTGATGCATGAAACTGCGACAAGTCAATCTTGACGAGCCGCCGCAGTAGTAAACGGCACGCATTCGCTTGCAGTATTCGGGAGCTGTGGTTGCATGAGTGTAAAGCACTAAAATGTTGCGTTAGGTCGAGCGCATCTGTAGTCCAGTGTCAGCTTCCGTCTGCGCAAAAGTGGTTGGGTATCGAAGTCGCGTTGGGATAATCAACAGAAAAGAGAGGCAGATGGGACTAACAAAAACACTGCGTCATGCTACCAATAGTTTTATGTCAGGTACCGGCCTCGGCCAACTGCGCACTACACATTTGCCTGCAGGTCAACCCGAGCCCCCAGAAGAGCTAGGAACATATGCGAACACTTTTCCGTCGATGGGCGGCGTCGAGCTAGGGCCATTCTTGCGTGAGGTAGGCAGAACCACGCCTTCGGATACGGCCATTGTCGAAATTGGTGTATGGCTTGGAGCAGGAACCGCGCAGCTGTGTTGCGGGATTGCAGATCGAAAAGCTCGCGGTGAAATGGTCCCAGTTATACATTGCTATGACCGTTGGCAGGCCTCGCGACCTGAAGTAGCAAAAGCGGCGCACACGAACACGAAAATCAGAAGGGGATCCGATACCCTTCCTCAGGTTATCCAAGCTCTAAAGCCTTTCGGTGCCGAAATCTATTTTCATAAAGGCAACATCGACTTCCTGCGATCTCTTAATTGGCCCGTTGGTGCTTTTATTCTCGATGCAGCCAAGGGTTCGCGCCAGTTTCGCAATATAATGCGGATCTTTGGCCCTTGGTGGATCCCAGGACAAACCGTCGTCGTCCTTATGGACTACTATTACTACAAGAAGACAGGGCGAACTGATTTCGCCTGCCAGGCCCGTTTTATCGAGGCACATCCAAATCACTTCAAGCCACTCGACCTTGAAACCGAAGAATCAACTGTTGCTGCCGCTTTTCTTTATACGGCCGAAATAAATTTTGAAGGCACGATCCGTGGAGGGCTACTTTAATTTTCGCGTCCTTCATGGTTAGTGACAATAGGGTGCGTACACCTGAATAAGATCTAATTGAAATGGAGTTCCAAAATATTGTCTTTCATTTTTATGAAAAGCTTGGTTTGCGCCAATAGTTTTAATTGCAATACAGATTATTTCTGATTATCTTTCCGAAATATCGTAGTGGTTTTTGGTGTGAATTAGAGATTAAATTTCGCTTAACCTTAAGAGTCGCTCTATTTATTGCAGAATTCTTAGGCGACCTAATTGCGACGCATGGAAATGAATTTTTCTCCTTTACTTGGCATGTCAAATCGCCCTTCCGTGGATTTTATGTAAACGCGAATACATCCAGAGATTATTCGATCATGCAATTCCGCAAGAAGAAGTTCACAGTCCTGCATCCAGCTTGCTGAGTTTTCTAAGATTTCCCGCTCAGCCCCCTCTACGTCGAGTTTCATTATGTCGATGCCAGTCTTTTCGTATTCTTGAATTATTTGCTGTACAGTAACGCACTTGACCTCTCCTATGCCTGTGGGCGTCTCGACATCCAAAGGCTTATCGAGGATTGTGTAGCCCCAGTTGCCCGTCCCCCGATCAAATAGACCGATGGTGCCCGGCTCTGCTGTCAGCGCTGCGTTCAGCACGATAACGTTGGGATACTCTTTAGTGTTTGCACACGCGATTTCGTAGTTGTCGGGGTGCGGCTCTATGCAAACAACCGTGCTGTGCGAAAATGCGCGTGCGAAAGCGATTGCAGCTGCTCCGATGTGGCCGCCCGCATCAATGATCAGTTGGTGTCGCTGGTCGGCAAGCTCGAGCACCTCAGAGAATTCGGTCGTCAGGCAGCGATGCGCAGTTTGCAGGTCTGGTGTATTGCATCGGATCAATATACGTTCTCCGTCCAACGTGACCCAAAGACGCCGTTCGGGTTTAAAAATTACATTCAAGACGTAGATCATCGATTTAAAAAATGTATTTTTGTTCTTCAAGAGAATTTTTAAGTCGCGATTAATTCGCTTGAGGCGGAATCGTTTTCGTTTATTGAACTTCTTCATAGCAAGCCGCACTTCGCGAGATCTCGCCAACTCTGGTAGTGACGTGATCCGTGATATAACGGTGAACGCTCAAAGCCGCCTTTCGCTAAAATCCTACTATAGTAAGCGCCTTGGTTCGCGTGTTGAGCTCGCTTCGATTTGTAGGCAGCTTGGCTCGGCAATTCCATAAACTTAAAGTGCAAGAGTGCCCCCCAAGTTTTGGATAGACGCACTCGTCCGGACACGGAATGCGGTCCGCCAGGAAAGCGCAGACCTTTTCGCCAATTAATGAATGCGATCTTGCTCATCGCGACCGGCGGCTGCGGAGCCTTATTGTGAATAGCTATCCAAGCCACTATGTTGCCAAGTCTCTCTAGGGAGTTGGGTGACATCGAACGTTTCAAATGCGCGAAACGCCTTACCGCAAGGCGGCGCGGCGAGGAAAGGGCGTTTGGATCAAAGTCATAAAATAGACGTTCGCGGGGACCGCCGTGTAGATGAAGTGGCGGTGTTGGAAAACGTCTCAGACGCCTGCGCCCTGGCTTGACGAGCCGATATCCTTCGGCATCAAACCAAGGATATGTCTCGATCAAGGATTTCCCTGGTTCATACACTGGTTGGTCGAGTGGCGTATCCGCATACATTTCTATCATTGGTGCGAACACGGCTTCTGAGCCTTCATCGTCGAGCTGGCCGCAAAATTCTTCTATTGTGATCTCATCATGACGAGGGAATACGAACAACTCATCGATGTCCGGTAAAAGCGCCCAGCGCCCTGCTGCAAAAAGATCAAGCAACTCTTGCCGCCATATTGCTTTGTGAGTTTTATATTCAGTTCCGTTCGGTATAAATAACGTCACATCAGCGCGCTCGGCGAGCATGTCGGCGGTTCCGTCCGTCGAGCGATCATCGACGATGAGGAAATGAGCTATCCCCAACTGTTTATGATGCCGCAGAAAATCGGGAAAGCGCGTTGCTTCGTTGTGGGCGAGCGCAACGCAGATAGGGCCGCGTTCGGGGATCTCTGGAAAAGTGATTTGGGTTAGGCTTCTCATGCGCTGACAGTCGCTCTCTTGGACGGCTGAACCGAGTATTTTCTAGCCGGATCAAACGTATCAGACAACCTCTGCGCACCATCTGCACGATATGCGCGCGCTTGAACGGGGCAATACAAACCAGCTTACCGCTCAGCGTTAGCCCACGCGATCGGTTCCGACTGCATCGGGCGTCGGGCAATTCGCAAGCCTGTCGCTTGATAGAAGGGGGCGCGACATCAGAGAACACGGTAACGCTTTTGGAGTGTTCTGCGAACCGAATGTGCCCCCTCGGCAACAGCACAGCCAGCAGCTAGCCTCTGTGCCAGCTTACGAATGCAGTGATGCAGTGCTGGCCTAAAAGGATATGCGATGAGCCACCTCGGGCCTTACCCAGAGGACATCCCACAGAGCAAATGCGCTACACCGTGTCAGAGCACTAGGTTTTATTGGAGTAGGTCAGCTTTCACCGCATTGGAGAAGTGGGCGGCTTGTCCGCGAGGTGGCCAAGCGCGAACGCGACCCTGGCCAGTCCCGAAGTCCGCTGATCGCGCCTAAGCAGAATAATTCCATGGGCGCGT
>CAYQCG010000137.1:0-5846 GCA_964415925.1 uncultured Puniceicoccaceae bacterium
ACTCAGATGCTCTGGCTTCTTCTTTCTCCTTTTCGGCTTCTTCATCAGCTGCCTAAGCTTCTGCGAGTTCTCCCTCCTCAGCAACTACCTTATCTTCAGAAACACCTGAGACCGAAAATACAACCAGGTCGGGATCAGATGTATATGTCACGCCTTCGAATTGTGGCAGATCGCTGACATGAACCGACTCAGCAATATTCAGGGCACTGACATCGACCTCTATATACTCTGGAAGATTTCTGGGGCGGCAACGGATGCCCACTTCTTTCAATTGCTGTTCCAGGACTCCTCCCTGATTCTTGACGCCATTCGGCTCACCTTTTGAATAAATATAGACATCTACTTCCATATCTTGTCCCCGAACGATCTCTTTAAAATCAATATGTAAGAACTTATCTGTCATGGTATCGCGTTGAACGTCCTGGATAATAGAAAACATCGAATCTTTCGAGTCTTCCCCACCGAAGTAGATTTCGATCAATGCATTTCTACCGGCAATTTGCTTCCATATACCTTGAAATTGATGGTCGTTAATAGAGATTTGCCGATTGCCAGACGGACCGTAGACAATAGCTGGAATATCACCGGCTTTGCGTAGGCGGAGGTTAGCACTGCGGCCTTGGGTGTTACGGTCTTCTACTGTTAGTTTAACCTGTTTCATGTCAAAAAGGGCGGGTTATAAGCTGGTTTTGAATGCAGAAAAACATTCGTGCATACCTGAATGCGATCAAAACGCAAATCCTTTTCAGGTTAAATTCACTTTGATAGAGAAAATCGATAAATTACCTGACCGAAAATTGGATACTAATTTGATTGAATCCGGCTACTTGGGATAATCGGGTAAAGAAGCGTTATGTGCTCCTAGAAGAATAAGAATAGCAGGAATTCTATGATATGAGTGAGTGGTGCGGTATGCCCATTTCATATGCAGTATATTGGATGCATGCAATGGATATGGACGGATGGACCAGAAAGTGCTCCGGACGGATGGTCCGGAGGCTATGAGCGTAGAACTGAGTAGACAGGTATAAAGAAGTATATGGAAGGCAGGCTCCATTCAAATGGTAAATCAGTGGTTACCTGTCAAGGTTAGTACTTCAACAAACCGAGTCAAGGGCATTCATAATCAGTGATTTGCATAATTTACAAAATAACGGGATATGTACCCCTGCGAGAGATTGAGGTTGATCCCTTAAACATAAAATCCTCACAAAAAATCTGGTTCTTGACAATTGTGAGACCAAGGCACTACCTCACTGTTATAACCCTAATTAACGTTATCCAATCACCTGCATAATAAAATGAGCTCAAGCACACCTTTGAAAGTCGGCATGATCGGTGGTGGTGGTGGTGCATTTATTGCCAACCCACATCAGAAAGCGATCCACTTTGACGGCACGCGTAAAGTACACTCAGTAGCACTGCATCCTGATCCTGAAATTGCTATGAAAGAGGCCGAAAATTGGCCATACCCGGTAAAAGGTTATCCCAGCTACGACGAAATGATTAGCGTTCAAGCCTCACTACCGGAAGAGGATAAGCTAGACTACATACTGGTTGTGACTCCAAATTTCGTCCATTTCGATCCTGTGATGAAAGCACTGGATGCGGGCATTCCCGTCATTTGTGAGAAACCCCTGACTATAGACCTTGAACAAGCCGATAAAATCGTAGAAAAGGTCAAAGAAACAAAACTGCCTTTTGCAGTAGCTCATACATATCTAGGTCACTGGAGCAGCTGGTTCAGTCGCTGGATTGTTCAGAGCGGCCTTCTCGGGGAAATTCGCTGGGTAGATTCTTTTTACCTTCAAGGTTGGCTGGCAGATAAGTTGGAGGACACAGGCTTAATGCAGGCTGAATGGCGGACAGATCCGAAACGAGCTGGAGCATCCGGTTGTGGTGGAGATATTGGTATCCATGCAATGATGCAACTACGCTTTGTGACAGGCCTGGAGATAGAGGAAATCAGCGCCCACCTTGAATGCATGGTCCCAGGCCGTCCCATTGATGACCATTTTACCGTTTACGGTAAACTATCCAATGGAGGCAAGTGCCTAGTGCGTGCATCCCAAATTTGCCATGGCTACAAGAATGACCTTGGAATCGTCGTCGCAGGGACTAAAGGTTTACTTCGCTGGAGACAGGAGGAATCGGAAGCCGTTACGGTTTGCCTCCCGGGTCAAGCTGACCGTACTTACTGGCGTGGCGCGACCTCATCCAACGACGGATTTCTACCGGATGTGCCGGAGTGGATACTGAACGAGCCGACAGTCCCGCCGGGTCATGTTGAAGCATTCCACGATGCGTTTGCACGACTGCACCGTGAGTTCGAGAAAGATGTGCGCAAATTTAAGACCGGTGAATCATTTGCCTCTGACGGCAGTAAATATGCCAATGTTGCGGACGGTCGAATGGGCCTTGCGTTTATCGAAGCCAGCGTCAAAAGCTCCCAGAACAACTCAGCCTGGACACCGCTTCCAAAAAGCTGAAATAAACTGACTTAAATCGTTAGCAGGTCAAAACCCTACCAGACACAATCAACCTGAAAGATCGTCACGATCACTTCGCAGTAGTTACCTATAACTGGGACTGACGAGAATTATCAGCTGCCGCCTATGCCCAGAACGCGACGGTTGCGTTCGTCATCTGTATCACTGCCGACGAAGTCGTCAAAAGCAGTTTCAGTTGCATTGATCAGATGACTGTTAACGAAGTCAACACCTTCGCGGGCACCCTGTTCCGAGTCCTTGACACAGCACTCCCACTCGATCACGGCCCAACCACGATAGCCTGCTTCAGTCATTAGAGTAAAGACACGGGTGAAATCCACCTGACCGTCACCTAGTGAACGGAACCGTCCAGCTCTTTTTGCCCATGGCTGGTAACCGCTGTATACGCCCTGTTTCCCGGTTGGGTTGAACTCGGCATCTTTCACATGAAATGCCTTGATACGTTTACTGTAGATTTGGATGAACTCGAGATAGTCCAATTGCTGCAGGACAAAATGACTGGGATCGTAGTTGATACAAGCAGCAGGATGTTGATCAACATTCTCCAGGAACATTTCGAAAGTGATCCCATCATATACATCCGAACCGGGATGCAGTTCATAAGTAAAGGCAATACCGTTTTCATGGGCTGCATCCAGGACCGGTAACCAACGTCGCCCCATTTCTGCAAAGGACTCTTCAATCAAACCTGCCGGGCGCTGAGGCCAGGGATAGAGGAAGGGCCAGGCCAGACCACCAGTCATCGCAGGAATATTATTCGTCCCAAGGTTAGCCGAAGCTTTAACAGCTTTGATCAACTCAGCCTGGGCCCATTCAACACGCTGCGAATCATTCAGACCCTCAGGATAAAAAGGCTGAAACAACTCAGCATAGGCAGGATGAATGCCCAACACCTGTCCCTGCAGGTGAGCAGCCAGTTCAGTGGGTTGGAGCCCGTATTCATCAAGTTTTGCCCTGATATCTTCGGCATAACTTTTGGATTCGGCAGCCTTGTCCAAGTCAATACAGCGTGCATCCCAAGCGGGTATCTGGACGCCTTTATAGCCTAGATCACTCATCCATTTAGAAATGGAATCGAGAGAGTTGAAGGGTGCTTCGTCGCGCATAAATTGCGCAAGGAAGATTGCGGGGCCTTGAATCGAGCTCATTAAGTTAAATTGGGTTGAGGTTTCACTAGTATTTTTTCTGAGGCAAGATGCCTTATAGTGAAACCGTGACCAAAGAGGTCAAGCATGGGTAAAAAATTTCACGACTTATCACGTCCCATTAGCATCTGTATGAACATACCGGCAAGTGCCATACCAGCGGCTATGAGCAAGAGCTTTGGAGGCAACTGGAGATCAGCATAGCCTATGGACGGCTGAGAGAAGACCTCAACCAGATTCGGGCCTTCCATAAAGTAACCAGCGCCATACACGGCAACAATCGCACCTGTAAGTGCTGTTGCCACCTTGATCATGAGAGTTACCACTTTTAAGGCGGCAAATCCGAAGAGGATTCCAACTGCACCGACAATTAACCATCCCGCCTCAGGACCAAAATCCATAACTTGAGGGCCAACCAGCGCGAAGGAAAGAAACACACCCAATACAAACAATCCTGCCTTATATAGAACGAAAGCCAGGACTGCGCCCAGAATTCCTCCCAGAGCAAGGCCCGCGAGGATGTATTCTATCTGTTCCGGGAAAAAGTATTCACCTCCAGAAGCCCCCAAGGCACCCCCGACAAAGAGACCAATAAATGCGAGCATGGCCTTGAAAATCTTGAATCCGAAAAAACAATGTGCAACGCCGACAAGGATGAGCGCACCATGCAGGCCATCATAGAGGATATCCGGTGATGTTTCTCCTCCATTCATATGGAGTTATCTTATGCCAAAACACCCCGAGGTCACGGGGAAAATAGTCCTAAATGCTGTTTTCGTAACGCTTGAAAACGAGTGTAGCATTATGTCCACCAAACCCAAGATTATTGCTGCAGGCAACGCGGACTGGCTGGTCAATGGCCATATTCGGCACGTAATTCAAATCACACTCGGGATCCGGATTCTCATAATTAATGGTTGGTGGAATGCAGCCGTCCTGTATTGCCTTAATACAGATAACCGCCTCGATACCACCAGCAGCTCCAAGCAAATGCCCGGTCATGGATTTGCTCGAACTGACCTGCAGCTTTTGGCAATGATCGCCGAAGACCTGACGTATCGACTTTGACTCGGTTTTGTCATTGTAGGGAGTAGAAGTGCCATGGGCATTGATATAATCGACATCCTCAGGCTGTAATCCGGCGTCCATAACTGCATTACGCATGCAAATCGCCAATCCCTCGCCATCCGGGTCAGGTGAGGTCATATGATAAGCATCACAACTGGCTGCATGACCTCCAAGTTCGCAATAGATGGGAGCACCTCTACTGACTGCATGTTCAAGGGTTTCCAGCAAAATGACGCCGGCACCTTCACCCATGACAAATCCATCGCGTTTTGCATCGAAGGGTCTGCTGGCCCTTTCAGGCTCGTCATTGTATACGGTACTCATCGCTTTCATGTTACAGAATCCGGCGAAGCCCAAGGGTGTCACTGCGGCCTCGCTCCCTCCTGCCATCATGATATCCGCTTCACCTAAACGCAGCATACGCACTGCATCACCAATAGCGTTACTGGCTGTTGTGCATGCACTGACAACACCATAGTTGGGTCCTTTGGCCTTATAACGGATAGCTGCGAGACCACTGGCGATGTTTGAAATTAACATCGGTATCATGAATGGTGAAACCTTGCGAGGTCCCAACTCATGGAGACGGCGAACCTGAATCTCAATAGTCTCCATCCCGCCGATTCCGGAACCAATCAGAATACCAAAGCGGGAACTATCAACTCTCTCAATATCGAGCTGGCTGTCCTGTATAGCGAGATCTGCGGCGGCAAGGGCAAACTGGGTGAAGCGATCGGTCCGTTTGGCCTCTTTCGGATCGATATAGCGGGTCGGGTCCCAATTGGAAATTTCACCGCCTACCTTGGAGGGAAATTCCGTTGTATCAAATCGGGTGATTTTTTTGATACCACTGACACCACTGGCAATATTCTTCCAAAAACTGTCGACATCGCAACCCAGTGAGCTGATGACGCCCATTCCTGTGGCTTCAATGCGAGGGTATGCCGTATTATCCTGCATATCCGATTAGAAGACCTTAAGAACCGAAATAAAACAAGTTAAAGAAAAATCTTGCTCGCCAAATAAATACGTCTCAGCCCCCGGTTTTGGTATCAATATATTTGATGACATCACCCACGGTTTGCAGCTTTTCAGCCTCGGACTCAGGAATCTCTCCCTGGAT